>NZ_CABSJB010000013.1:0-60523 GCF_902477955.1 uncultured Turicimonas sp.
ACTATAAATACCTTTTTTGAGCTTGTCAAACCTCTCGATGAAAATTTTTCTATGAATTCAGCGTAGAATGTCAACTTTTACTTATATTTCAATAAGTTAACTCTGATGTAAAGATTTGTAAAATTTTTACTTTTCCATTTATCAAAGCAAATTTAATTGTTTTTCTTCTGTTTTTTGCTTTGAATTTTCTTGCGGAAGCCACTTGATTGGTTTTTCGCCTTTTTCTTCAAGCCAATTATTAACAGTTTTAAAGTGCCCGCAGCCGATAAAAGGAACAGGTCCCCTTCGTGCAGACAGCGGAGAAGGATGGTTGCTTTGTAAAATCAGATAAGAAGAGGACCCGGAAATCTCTTCAATAATTGGTCTTTTTTGTTGTGCAAAGCTCCCCCATAACAGATAAACACACGGGCGCTGTCTTTGAGCCACCGCACGAACAAGATTATCCGTAAGGATTTCCCATCCGATCCTGGAATGGCTGGATGGCTTTCCTTTTTCTACTGTCAAAGATGCGTTCAACAAAAGAACGCCTTGTTTAGCTAAATAAGTTAAATCACCGTTGGAAGGGATTTCCCCGGAATATTCATTGATGATTTCTTTATAGATATTTCTCAGACTTGGAGGAAGTTTTATTCCTTCTGCTACAGAAAAAGCCAGGCCGTTCGCCTGGTTTGGACCGTGATAGGGGTCCTGCCCAAGGATAACAACTCTGACTTCATCAAGGGACATTAAAGTTAAAGCACGGAGAGGATCGGGCGGATAAACATTATCCTCCCCGATCTCTTCTTTCCTCTTGTTCACATAGGAAGTAAGTACCTGTCCTTGCGGAGAATCAAAAAAATTTTTGACTAAGTTTCCCCATCCGGGTTTCAATCGGTTTACGTCCGAAAAATTCATTGCTTTTGAGCGTTACGGGAATCAAGAATTTCTTTTGCTACTTCAGGAATATCAGCCAAAATGATTGCATCATCTCTTTCCGCAATCGTCTCTAAAGGAACTCCCTCACTCCAACCTGTCCGGACTAATATAGAAGAAACCTCTGCTGCTTTAGCGGCTCCGGAATCATTTCCTGAATCTCCAATCATCAGAGCTTCGTTTTTGGAAACATTCAGAAGATTAATAGCCATTTCAACAGGATCTTTTGCAGGCTTTGGTCTTGGAGCCGAATCTCCTCCTACCACTACGTCAAAAAGATCCGCGATGCCGCAACTGTCCAAAGTTTCCATACTCATATCGTATGGTTTGTTGGTGACAATTGCCAACTTTAATCCTGCTTTCTTCAGAAGCTCGAGAGCCTCTTTTGTTCCGGGAAACAATGTGCCTTTGTCATAATCTCCTTTTTCTACATGCTTCTGAAGACTAGACACTGCTAAAGAGAAAATATGATCATCCAATCTGCCGTTCATTGAATCAGTCAATGAACGGTGTATTAAATTGACCATTCCTTTTCCGATATAAAGGCCCACTCTCTCCTCGGGCAACGCTGGCTTATCAAAGTCTCTTCGCACTGCATTGACTAATTGAGTCAGCCCGGGAAGGGTATGGACCAGAGTTCCGTCTAAATCAAATAAAACTGCCTTGACTTCTTCAAAATTTTTCTTGTTCTTAGACACTGTCCAACTCTTTTCTAAAATTGTTAATTATCTTTTTATAACCTTCGTAATTCTTTCCGGAAAAAACAGCGCTTCCTGCGACAAATACTTCTGCGCCTGCAGCTGCAATTTCCGCAATATTGTCAATCTTGACGCCCCCGTCAACTTCTAAAAGAATCTTTTTGCCTGTCTTTTTTTCATATTGATCAAGAATCCATCTGCACTCTTGGAGCTTATGAAGAGTCTCGGGAATAAAAGACTGGCCGCCGAATCCCGGGTTGACGCTCATGAGCAGAACCATATCAATTTTGTCCATCTCATAGGTCAGCCAATCCAGTGATGTAGCAGGATTAAAAACTAAACCTGCTTTGCAGCCATTTTCTCTGATTAGTGACAAAGTGCGATCTACATGCCTACTGGCTTCAGGATGGAAAGTAATATAGTCAGCACCGGCTTTGGCAAAAGGTTCTATCAAACTATCAACTGGTTCAACCATCAAATGTACATCGATGGGGGCTTTAGTCCATGGACGGATGGCTTTACAAACCATAGGGCCGAAGGTTAAGTTAGGAACATAGTGATTGTCCATCACATCAAAATGAATCCAGTCTGCTCCGGCCTTTATAACATCTTCTACTTCGGCCCCTAAGCGGGCGAAATCGGCAGATAGGATGGACGGAGCAATCTTAAAGCGATTATCTTTCATCAGGCATCTCCTTTGTGCTTATTTTAACGGCTGAATCTCCCGCAAGCACCTATCCTATTACCTACAACCTCTACAATGTAGGCTTGCTTTGAGGTAACAAAATGCACAAATTAGTATTCCGATTTTCTTTTTTCTCCGCCGTTTCTGCGGCACTTTTGCTCGCAGGCTGCTCAACAACTGATAAAACTAAACCGGAAAAAGAAATTGATGAACCAACATCAATAGAAACCAGAACGACAATTGACGATTACTCTTCTATTAATCAGATTTCTCAGGAAGATTGGCAGGCCGGCCTACGGGCTTTTCGAGTATCCTGCAGAAGCATCGGCAAAAAAGCGATATGGAAAGAAGTTTGTGCTAAAGCCGACTCTACCCCTGACAGCGAGGCAGAATATTTCTTTCGTTCTCAATTTACTCCGTGGAAAATCACAAAAATTAAACTCGGAAAGCAAACGGGAACCGTATATAGCGAAGATGAATCCGGCCTCATGACCGGTTATTACGAGCCACTTTTGAAGATCAGTAAAGAAAAAACTTCCGGGCACAAAATCCCGATTCTGTCCACGCCCGATGACTTAATTATCGTTGACCTCGCCAGCTTATATCCTTCTCTGAAAGGAATGCGTCTTCGAGGCAAGCTCCAGGGAAGGAAACTTATTCCCTATGACGACCGAAGCCATATCGTTCAACGCAGAGACTTAGATAAGTATGCAATCGGCTGGAGTGATGATCCGGTCGCGGTTTTCTTCTTGCAGATCCAAGGCTCCGGCAGATTGGAAACTGCCGCTGGTGAAACTATTCGTGTCGGATACGATGACCAAAACGGCCATCCGTATAAAGCCGTCGGATCTTGGCTCGTTCAAAAAGGCTATCTGAAAAGACACGAACTATCCATGCAAAATATTCAGAAATGGGCCGTTGAAAATCCCACTCGTGTAAATGAGCTTCTCGATCAAAATCCCAGTTTTGTCTTTTTCAAAGAGAGACTAGTAACTGATCCCTCGGAAGGTCCGATTGGTGCCCAAGGGCTTCCTCTAACTCCGAAAGCCTCTGTGGCTGTCGATAGAAAATTCGTCCCTATGGGAACACCTCTGATTGTTCATGCTTCTCAAGACAACCCCTCCTTAGATTTCACCCGACCTGTTGTCGCTCAGGACACAGGAGGAGCCATCAAAGGACCTTTAAGATTTGATTTTTTCTGGGGCTTCGGAGATGAAGCCGGAAAGAATGCCGGAAAACAAAAGAGCGATGTCTCTGCATGGATACTGCTCCCTAAGGGAGCAGTTCCCGAAGATATTCGTTAAGAATGCTGGATTTTTTCACCGAGCTCCATTGCTGTCATAAAACCGAACGGACCTGTACCGTCTTCTAAAAAGATTGCAGGTACCGTTTCTATTTTGAGTTTTTCAGCCAAACGAGAGTTGTCTTCCAAGACTTTCATTTGAGAAGCCTTGAACATTCCTATCGGTGCCTTTTCATCCATGCACCATTCATACCAAGCTTTATGCGGAGTCTTGGAGGAGAGGATAACGGCAGACTTAACAACTGAGTCTTCACCTAAAACAGGATAAAGGAACCAGTAAACCGTCAGATTTTCCATCTTGCTCAACGTTTCCTGCACAAGACGTTTGCACCATCCGCAGTTAGGATCGGCGAAAACTGCAATTTTTGCGCTGCCGTCTCCTAACTTAGTGGTAAAGGCGTGTTCTACCGGCCAATTTTTTTCATCGAATTTCATTGTTCAATCTCCAAAAAAATTCTAGAAGAACTATAGAAAAGAACCTGTGAATGCAAGTGCTTTAGTTTCCAAAATGAGTTATGGGTGCTGAGGAGCTTCAGAAAGAAGGTTCTCAAGATAATCAATGCCGACTGCGCCCGGAGCTCTCTTTCCGGAAGGTACAAAGACAGTCGGGGTTCCAGTGATGTTGAGTTTAGAACCAAGCTCAATATTACGATCTAAAGCAGAAATATCACAGTTTGCAGCGCGTTTGGGAGCAGCTTTGCCTTCCAAAAGCTGCTGTTTCCATGCCAAAGCACGATCTTTAGAACACCAAATATTAGCGCTGGCCTCCTTGGATCCGGCTGTGATTACCGGGTACAAGAAAGTATAGATAGTTACGTCCTTCATGCCGGCTAAGCTAGCCTCGAGCTTCTTACAAAAGGAACAGTTCGGGTCGGAAAAAACGGCAATCTGTCTGGATCCGTTGCCGTGAACTGTCTTAATTGCGTCTGCAAGGGGCAAAGAAGAAAAATCAATTGTCAAAAGTTTATCTTTTGCTTCTTGAGTGAGATTCTTTCTGGACAGAGTATTGAAGATTTCGCCCATCAAAACATGATCCCCGGTCGGATCCATGTAAATAATCTCATTATTCACGGCTAATTCGTAGAGTCCGGGAATCGGAGAGGGAAGCACATGCTTGACTTGGACTCCCAAACGTCCTTGAGCTAGTTTTCTTATTCTATCCAACTCTTTTTCTTGTGCAGAATCATTAGTGCTTTGCACAACTTCTTTTGCTTCGGCGGGAGCGGCTTTTTGTTCAGGTATTTGAGCCTGTCCAGCACCGCAAACGGCGGCAAGGACAGCTAAACAAATAAATTTCTTGAGCATCTCTGACTTTAACCTTGTATGTAATCAATACGAAAAGCAATAAATCTTTAGCAGGCCAATAATAACAGTTGAAGTAATTGCTCAATCTTAAAAAATTAATCTTTGGTTTCAAGATATCTCGCGGTGCATGGCCTGCAGAAGAAATGAACTTTTCTCAAAATGTAAATAAATTTAACTTTTTGTCCGGGACAGTTGCACGATTAAAATTTCTCCTGTATAGTTCGACTTCTCTTGATTGAGCCGGCTAGATAGCTCAGTTGGTAGAGCAACGGACTGAAAATCCGTGTGTCGATGGTTCGATTCCGTCTCTAGCCACCAGAATAAATATCCCGAGGATGTAAAAGTCCTTGGGATTTTTTCTTACAATTAAGATATTCCGATCATTGGGGAGTAACCGTTAGACATTCCGGTGTCTAAGACAGGGTCAACATACTTGATTGAATAAATCATGGCGCTGTCGGTTTTCAGCTTGGTGAGACCAACGATAAAAAGGCGGCCGCCGGTCTGCCTGTTTTATCGTTGATTTTACTTACCGGCAGAAAAGAGAAAACAATAATGGAAACCCTATTACTATCTACCGGTGTTGTCGCACTTGCAGAAATGGGCGACAAAACCCAGCTCTTAGCCTTCCTTCTAGCTTCTCGATATAAAAAGCCGTTACCTATCATCTTAGGTATTTTTGTCGCGACCATCTTTAATCACACATTGGCAGGGCTTGCAGGATCTTGGCTTGCCGGACTCTTCAGTCCTGATGTGTTGAGATGGGTCCTTGCCTTGTCGTTCGTTGCAATGGCTATTTGGATTCTTATTCCGGACAAAATGGACGATGATGGCATCCCTCAAAACAAATTCATGGAAAAATGGGGTGTATTTGGAATTACTTTCATTACCTTTTTCTTGGCTGAAATGGGTGACAAGACACAAATTGCTACCGTTGCTCTTGCGGCCAGCTACGGCACCCCGTTCATCATTGTTGCCGGTACGACCCTGGGTATGTTAATTGCCGACGTTCCTGCGGTTTGGATTGGCGACAAACTTTCGGAAAAAATACCGGTTAAATGGGTACGCTTAATTTCCGCGGCTCTCTTTGTAATCATCGGCATCTTCGTAGCCTTGGACTTCACGCCGAAAATCTCTTAACTTGCGTACTCTCAATCTGAGAAAGAGAGTTTGAGGAACCTGGAAAGCTTTTTAGAATTGAATCATCTGTCTTAGAAACAGAGAGGATAAATATGAAGAAACTTTACCGAGGACTTCTGCTCGTTCTATCCATCGCAGGGTTTCTGGCTCTCAATGGATGTACAGCCGTGCAGGAACAAGTCAATCCTACTCAGATGAATTCGCAATGGTTGAATCAAAGCGTTACTTTTGATCAAAAAACCATTACCGGAATTTTAGTTGTTGCGGTGTCCTCAGATCCGACTACCCAAAGGCTTTACGAAGATATTACGAGCACGACGTTTACTTTGAACGGCATTCCTTCGGAACCGGCGTACAAATATCTAAACCCAGGATCCGGCTTTCTGCTTCAAAACGGAGGCCTGAACTTGCCGATTCTTCGACAAGCGGCCAAGAATGCCAAGGCAAGCGACATCCTCGTCATTACGTTTAACGGTGTAAAAAACCAGACGGTCTACAATCCCGGTGTGACGTGGGGTCCCGATCCTTTCTGGGGCGGCCCTTTCGGACCCGGACCATTCGGTCCCGGACCATTCGGTCCCGGACCGTTCATGGGGCCTGGTCCGTTCATGGGCCCCGGTCCGATGTGGGGAGGATGGGCAATTCCACCCTCAGTTACTACCAATCAGTATTTAGTGAGCAATATCCAGCTTTTGCTGGCAAAGGACTATCAAGCTTTGTGGACAGCTTCCTTCACTACACTTCTTGAGCAGTTTTCAAATGAAAAAACTATTGAACTTTACTCTCAGCTGTTAGTGCAGAAACTTTTGTCCAATGGCTTCATGATTCCTCTGCAGACCCCAAGCTATCAAATCAAAGCTCCGGTCTTAAATCCAGGCGTTACGCCTGCTCCTTAGATTTCGCTTGAGAAAAGAGCCGAGAAATTCTGACGCAGTCTTCGATATGTTTATTCCCGATAAACTTCATCGCTGCAAACGAAATCCCGGCTCCGGCAACTTGTCCGAGAATCGGAACAAATTTCGCAGCCTGTGTTGCCGTTATCTGTACGCTTAGTTTCTTAAGCACCGCCGTCACTAACGGAGCCGTAATATACTTTCCGGCCCACGAACTGCCAACTGCCGTAATCATGGCAAATACTTGAAGCCTCTGATCCGTGGATAATCTCTCTATTTCTCGGGGAGAAAGTCCGAATTCCGAGTTAACGGAATTCAAGATCGAAGCCATCAAGGCAACATCAACGGTAATATTGACTCCGGGAATCGGCACCAACGAAGCCCCTGCGCTATACAAGGCTCTTTTGGTAACGAGTTTCTTACAGCGTTGAATTGCCGCTTCGAGATCATCGTCTTCCGTAGGAATCTGTCTGGACTCTCCGACATTTTCCTGCTCTTTACGAACTACGGGTAGTTTTGTTGTCATTACCGTTCCTCGTTTCTACCTAAAGAATTACACTTTAAGATAAGAATAATGCACTATTTCTAATATGGTAAGTCGAAGTGGGTTGGTATGCTTGGCCATAGCAACTATAATTCACGTTTTTTATTAAACACTCTGTGACGCCGTTTTTTCATGAATCTGCTTATTCTTGGTCTTAATCACAACACTGCCCCTCTCTCTTTGAGAGAGAAAGTATCCTATGGGCCGGATGAGCTGAAAGATTCTATCAATATGATTCGAGCGATGCTCTCACCCCAAGACAAGGGAGGCATCTCGGAAGCTGCAATTCTTTCTACGTGCAATCGTACCGAAATCTATTGCGCAGCTCAAGATTCTGAAAAAGCAGCCCGCAGTCTAAGAGAGTTCATTGCGGAACAAAAACAAGTTCAACTTGCCGAACTCGAAGAACACCTTTATCTCTACATCGGCGAAGAAGCAGCCAGACATGCATTCAGAGTTGCCTCGGGCTTGGACTCCATGGTCTTGGGTGAAACCCAAATCGTAGGTCAAATTAAAAAAGCCGAAAAAACAGCTCAAGAAGCCCGTTCTTTAGGCTTGTACCTTCACCATTTGTTCCAAAAAACTTTTTCAGTAGCCAAAGAAGTTCGGTCAACTACTGAAATCGGCACAAGATCTATTTCTTTAGCCGCGGCCGCCGTCAGAGTGGCCAACAGAATTTTCGGGAACATCTCTGATTCCAGCATCTTATTCGTTGGAGCCGGTGAAATGATTGAACTGTGCGCAGCGCATTTCTGTGCACAGAATCCTAAAAAAGTCACCGTCGCCAACAGAACTGTTGAAAGAGCGCAAGCTCTTGCGGGCCAGATTGGCGCTGATGCCATCAAACTTTCCGATATGCCGGAAGTAATGGCTGACTACGACATTGTTGTTTCCTGTACCGCCAGCTCTCTGCCTATCATCGGACTCGGAATGGCTCAGCGAGCCATTAAAAAACGCCGTCACCACCCGATGTTTATGGTGGATTTGGCAGTGCCTCGCGACATTGAAGCGGAAATCAGCAATCTCGATGACATTTATGTGTATACCGTTGATGATCTCGGCAAAGTAGTTCAAGCAGGCATAAAAGGACGTCAGGAAGCAGTGAAAGCCGCTGAAGTTCTCATTCAAGAAAGAGTCAACGAATTCCACGTTTGGATGTCCGCCCGAAATTCCGTACCTCAAATTATTTCTCTAAAGGAAAAAGCGGAAGCTCTTCGCGAAAGAGAAATAAAAAAGGCTAGACGAGCCTTGGCTAAGGGAGAGGACCCTGAAAAAGTTCTGGAGCAAATGTCCAAATCTTTGATGAATAAGTTCATCCACGATCCGCTTACTACTCTCAGAAATAATCAAAGTCTTCCTGATGAAGACTACCAGAAAGTTTTAGACCTCTTACAGAACTTTTTCTTGTATCACGGCCATTAGCGATCGCTCCTTCTCCCTCTTCTTCAACTCATTTTTGTGTTTGAAGAGACAAATCACGCCTTTACACATTAGAATTTCACAAAATTCAATTAATTAGTTGAACATGAAAGACTCAATGAGAAGCAAACTGGCTCAAATGGCCAGACGTTTAGAAGAAATTGATACCACACTGCAGGATCCGAATGTCACCAGCGACATGAACAAATTCCGTGCTCTCTCCAAAGAAAGAGCTGAAATTGAACCTGTTGTGCTCAAAACAAAAGAATTTGAAACCGCAGAAGAGGATCTGAAAACTGCTGAAGAAATGCTCAAAGATCCGGAAATGGCCGAATTTGCTGCTGAAGAGATCAAAGCAGCCAAAGAAACTTTGGAAAAAGCCGAGCAAGATCTTCAAATTCTTCTTTTGCCGAAAGACCCTAACGATGACAAGAATATCTTCTTAGAAATCCGAGCAGGTACTGGCGGAGACGAATCCGCCTTATTTGCAGGCGACCTCTTCAGAATGTATTCCCGATATGCAGAACGCCAAAAATGGAGCATTGAGTTTGTTTCGGCCAGTGAATCCGACCTTGGCGGCTACAAAGAAATCGTTGTTCGAATCATCGGACAAGGCGCCTACTCGAAATTGAAGTTTGAGAGCGGCGGTCATCGCGTTCAACGCGTGCCGGAAACTGAATCACAGGGACGGGTTCATACTTCCGCCTGTACGGTTGCCGTACTTCCGGAAGAAGACGAAATCGGTGATGTCGTCATTGACCCCGGTGATATCCGTGTGGACGTTTTCCGCGCTTCCGGTGCAGGCGGTCAGCACATTCAGAAAACAGACAGTGCAGTTCGAATCACCCACATTCCGACCGGCATTGTTGTTGAATGCCAGGACGAACGAAGCCAGCACAAGAACAAAGAAAGAGCCATGGGAGTCTTAGCTGCCCGAATCAAAGCTGCTCAAGTTGCCGAACAGCAGTCTAAAGAAGCCTCCATGAGAAAATCCTTGATTGGCTCCGGTGACAGAAGTGAAAGAATCCGTACCTACAATTATCCGCAGGGGCGAGTTACCGATCACAGAATCAATTTGACTCTCTATAAACTGGATTCCATTATGGACGGCGACATGGATGAAATCATCGAATCCTTAGGAGCCGAATACCAGGCAGAACAGCTGGCAAATCTCAGCAACGATGCCTAATAAGCCGGTGACGCTTGGAGAGTGGTATCAAGCCACACTCCTCCCCGCATCTGAAAAGAGAGGATTCCTTTGTCATTTTCTGGGCCTGACACAAATACAGACTTTAACCAGAAAAGATTTAGTCCTCTCAGAAAACGAAATTCACAAGCTCTCCGAAGCGGTCAGACGCCGTTTAGACGGAGAGCCCTTCCCCTATATTGTTGGGACTCAAGAATTCTTTTCTCGGCCATTCTTCGTCAATCCCTCCGTGCTCATTCCTCGGCCGGACACCGAATGTCTTATTGAATGGCTGATTGACCATATTCCGAAACACGCTAAAGCTGCAGACCTCGGAACAGGTTCAGGCTGTATTGCTATCACTCTTAAACTGGAAAGACCGGACTTAGAGGTAATCGCCACCGACATCTCCGAGGATGCCTTAGCTACAGCTAAAAAGAACGCTGAGAACTTAGGAGCTGAAATTAAGTTTTATCAAGGAGATTGGCTTAAAGCCCTCCCTGCCGGCGAAAGCTTTGATGTTATAGTCAGCAACCCGCCTTATATTGATCGGCACGATGAGCATCTTAAGCAATTAACCTTTGAACCCTTATCTGCACTGACTGATCATGGAAACGGTCTTAGCTGTATTGAAACAATCTATTCACAAGCGTCTGCTCTTCAAGAAAAACCTTCTGTCATAGCCATTGAACACGGCTGGGATCAAGGTTCTGCAGTTAGACAACTGGCTGATAAAAACAGCTTTGGGGGCGCACAAACTTTACGCGATTACGGCGGTAATGACAGATTTACGGTTTGGACCGAGTAGTTTCGTGCTGTAAAAATAATTCCGAAAGTAAAAAATCACTCTCGCTTACGCTGAGATAACAGAATATTTTTGGATTCTTTTTGAAGAGAAAGGAAGTGGTGCCCGTTGACTGATTTGAACAGACGACCTACCGCTTACAAGGCGGTTGCTCTACCACTGAGCTAAACGGGCCACTTGAGAATTAGAGAGAAGAGATACACCACGAAGATTTGTGGTGCCCGTTGACTGATTTGAACAGACGACCTACCGCTTACAAGGCGGTTGCTCTACCACTGAGCTAAACGGGCTCCTCACTAACGAGGTACGCATTGTACACAAAAAATCTATTTTCGTGTTGAACAAAGCAAAAATATACATTTAAAAACATTAAAGGACAGATAAATCTGTCCTCTAATATTTTTAAGCCTCTGTAAATACAGGTTTCTTAGGCCTTGAATCTTTTTTCTTTATCCGTTTTCCCGGGAAAAGATCCATGGGTAAACCAAATTGACACTCTCTGCAGACTATCAATTTCACGTTCTCCACCGGGAAATGAATATGATGAGCCTGGCCGCCGAATCTGGCATCAAAATCAACAAACTCATTTCCGATTTCTAAATTTCCGCATGCCTCAGGGCTAATGTTGAAAACGATTTCTTTGTCGTTTTCAAATTTTGCGGGGACGTTGATTTCATCTTTATTGCTCTGAAGATTCACTTGAATCATCGGAGTATAGGAATTATCAACGGCCCATTCGTAATATGCTCTGAGAGCATAGGGAGTAAAAGGAGGAACGTCAGGTTTATTAAAAAACATTTTATTTACGCATTACTCTTTCAGATGGAGTCAAGGCCTCGATAAATGCAGGTCTGGAGAAAACTCTTTCAGCATATTTCTGAACAGGCATAGCGGCAGGAGGAAGCTCAATGCCGTAGTAGCTCAAACGCCAAAGAAGCGGGGCTAAAGCAATGTCAAGCATAGAGAATTCATCGCCGTTGAGATATTTTCTCTTAGCAACGACAGGAGCCAAACCAACCAAGCTGTCTCTAATCTTCTGTCTTGCAGCTTCGCGCTGTTCTTCGGTAGAGTTTCTGTCTTCCAAAGTTTTTACATGCACGAAGATTTCTCTTTCAAGGTTAAAGAGAGTCAGTCTTGCACGTGCTCTTTCAACCGGATCAGGCGGCATCAGCTGCGGATGCGGAAATCTTTCGTCAATGTATTCATTAATGATGTTGGATTCGTATAAAACCAGATCTCTTTCAACCAGAATGGGAACCTCACCATAGGGGTTCATGACATTAATATCTTCAGGCTTGTGGTAAAGATCGATATCACGGATTTCAAAATCCATGCCTTTTTCGAAAAGAACGAAACGGCAACGCTGCGAGAATGGGCAAGTGTTGCCAGAATAAAGAACCATCATGAGGGTATTCCTCTCCTAATTTAATTGAGAATGTACTAAATATCCGAATTTTAAAATATTTGATTAAAAATCCCAAATTTTTGAAATCACCAATTTCGAGTTCAGCCGCTAATTTCTTCAATCTTTTCTTCTAGAATCAGCCTAAATAGTATTAACCGAAAGGTGTATTCATGGCTTCTGTACAGCAACAGGCATCGGGATTCTTCAAAGAGTTCCAGGCCTTTATTTCCAAAGGTAATGTTATTGATTTAGCTGTAGCCGTTATCGTCGGTGCAGCATTTAACAATATTGTTAATTCTTTTGTCAAAGATATTATTAACCCAATTCTTGGCGTCATTATCGGCAAACCGGACTTTTCAAATTTGTTCTGGGTTATGAAAATGCCCGCGGATTATTCCGGCCCAATGACCTACGACGCACTCACTAAGGCCGGCGCTACCGTGTTAGGTTACGGCACATTCTTAACCGCCATTATCAACTTCCTTCTTTTAGCTTTGGTGATCTTCTGCATGCTCAAGTTTTTGTCTTCAATGAGAAAGAAACTCGAAGCTCAAATTAAAGCCGAAGAAGAAAAACCTGCACCTGCTCCGGTTACTCCCGAAGATACGATTTTGCTTCGTGAAATTCTGGCTGAGTTAAAGAAGAACAAGCCGCAGCAATAACACCACATATTTGAAATGGTCGAATGAAAAAAATCTTTCGACCATTTCATCATCAAGAACTCGTCACTCTCGACACAAAAGAATTCAGGTCGTCTCTAGAACCTCCAAACTCCCTTAATGCCCCCTGTAACGGCAAGTCGTGTGTCTCCCGTTTGGGCAGCAACAAAAGCCGCTACTCCAAAGTTTTTAGCTTGGCCCTGAACACCAAACTCAGCGGAAGCAGACCAACGGTTAATTTCTCCCGTTACGATTTTTTGCGAGGCATTAATTCCGGGAATTGAAAGACGCGCTTTATCTTTTGTCTGCCCGACTCTCAGAGAACCTTCAAGGGCGCCATGCACTGAGAGATCAACACCTTTAAATGTTGAAATTTTTTGATTGATATTTAATTCCAGCGGAAGTTCAATAAAAGTCTGAGCTTTCATCTTAAGGCTAAAAGCGCCTCCCCCTCCTATTTGCGTGTTCTCGGTATGCTTCGGATAGTGCCAGACTGTGGGTCGGAAGCTCATGTCTCCCCACTCTTTGAAGCGCACTCCGGCTGCTGCACCTAAGCTCATATAGTTGAATTTTCCTTTCAACTTCAGGTCATCCATCTCCATGGAAGACGGCATCACACCGGAAATGCGATTATTAGCGTGATAGAAACCTGCTTGAGACCCAAGGAACCAATTATCAAATTCTTTTTGCAGAGCAAAATTTAGGGCATAGTTCCATTGCTTATTCTTGGCTTCTATAACCGTACCCGAAGATTTCGAAGATGTTCTGACCGCACTGGCTCCAAAAGCACCCTTCAGGGAATCAGTGAATGCGTACACAGCCCCTGCTCTGACTCCTTCAGAAAAAGCTTTAAATTTATCTTCGCCTAAGTAAGAGTTAATGTGTTTAGAAAATACAGCTGATCCGATAATGCCGCCATAGAGTTCAGTCTCTCCGCTGCGGAGCAACTTCTTCTGAATTCCTTCCATTTGTCCCTTCAACGCTTCATTAGCATTTAGATAAGCGGTAGTTTTAGCTCCCGTTAAAGCTGACAATTGCGTACCCTCTGCCAGCAAACGATGCGATAGGTGAGAGCTCATATATTTTTCATTATCTGCTCGCGCAAAAAACTGGGCGCCGATATTTGCGGAATTTACATTAAAGTCTTCAAAATCGTTATAGAGAGCATTCTGTATTTGAGGATAAAGAAAGTTTTGCTCAACAATATCGATGCGTTCAAACTTCCACCCTTTTGCGTCCTTCTTTAGTCCGAGCAGAACATTTGGATTTGCTGACACAATTTCGCTTCCAATGAACCCTTGATCAATATCAACTGATGAATCCGTGAGATATCCTAAATTAAAAGGATCAAGCACAATAAGCTTACTGCCTTGTTCCAAACCCAGAGACGCTGACCCATTCGCCGTAAAGACCGGCCCCGAAGCTGCAGGATTAAAGAGCAATGCGGAACTCTCGCCAAACACAAGATTTGCACCATTAGACCGAACCGCATCCCTACCCAAGACAATGCTCGATGAACTATCTAATTGCAGCGAAGAATTCACGGCAAGGATGGCATAGTTCTTCAGTCTGAAGTCTTTAACTAGCCCCTCTACGCTTTCTTTTTGAAAGCTCAGTCCCGATGAGCCGGATCCGTAAAGTAAAACAGAATTCTCTTCAACGGATAGCTCGGAGTGATTCAATGACAGCTTGTCGATGATTGCCCAGGAAGTTGCTCCGTCTTTGGCCCCTTTCAAGCTAAAACTGCTGTCTTTTGTAGTCAGCTCTTGAACCTTAAGTATCCCTCCTTCCTGAACTTCCAAAGCAGTTCCGGATAGATCTCGGCTGCCCCATGCCAAATTCAATGAAGAAACCGCCATTAAGCCACGGATTATTATCTGTCCTGAATTATTGACAGAACTACCTAACAAAGTTCCGTCAAGCAAAACCGTACCGGCATTGTTTAAATCTTTATAGAACTGTGCAGTCGAGTCGTTCTCAATCTTCAGACTACCCGTTTCACTCTGGCTTACATCATCCATGAAGCGGATCGCAGCATTTGACGCGATTCTCATCTCTCCTTGATTCTCGACATCGGAGCCTGACTTCACAGCGACTTGACCGGAAAGCGTAAATAAGGCACCTTCCTTGGTAAGGACTCGGCTGTTTAAGAGAGTCGGTTCATAGTAGTTTCGAGTATGAGAGTATTTAGCTTGTCCATGGATTAATAGGGAAGAGCCGTTTTCCACAATAAGCTTTGAGATGTTCTCGGTTACATCACCTTTTGCGCTGTAAAGGACAACATTACTGTTTTCTAACTGCACATCCCCTTGCGTATCGAGCTTCAAAGCTCCAATCTTAATTTCCTTGTTCTGAAGAAGACTCTCATCTTTAAGATTTAAAGTCACGTGAGAAAGAATCACATTCGAATTGTCAAGAACTCCGAAGTGTTGGTCAAAGGTCACTTCGCTCAACTGCCCTTCCCTCACCGTGACTTCGCCCGCGGCAATAAGCACGGAATCTTTGTAGACCTCCTGTGCGCGCAGTAAATAATCCAACGAAACAGAGGCATCTGTTAAAGTGATCGAATTAAAGGTGCTTCCATTACTGAAGGTGCTTTCCTGAAGACTTGTCAATCCCCAGTCAGAAGCTGAGATCTTGAGAAGATTAGAAGATGTCGTCGTAATGTTTACATCGGTAAAGAGCCATCCGACAACATAACCTTCCGAATTTTTATTAAATTCTCCGGAAGTTTCAAAGAAACCTCCCTTTTGAACATAATCTCCCGTGAAATCTTTTAAAGAGCCGTTGAGGATAATTTTTCCTTCGTCACCGGGCGCAACCTCTATATGGCCGGCACCTTCAAAAATTTTTGCCGCATTGATTGTTAAAGAGCTGTTGACTTTTAAAACTGAGGAACTCTTGGCAAACCGGATGCCTGTACCCACCTTACCAGGAGTTTCAAAAGAAAGCTCTGAGGTGCCGTTTAAAATTAACGAAGAACCGGCAGCAATATCAACCAAAGTATTATTAGCCTCTGACCACTGCTGAGCGTTCAATCCGGCATTAAACGTTGCCTCCGAAGACAGATTAACCTGCAGCATTGCCGCTGTCTCACCCTTTGATGCCAAAGAAAGAGAAACATCTTCCAGGAATTTCGTTTTTCCGTTGACTTGAAGCAGATTGATGCCGGTAGTGTTCTCCCCTCTGTTCAACCCGAATAAATTCAGTTTCAATGTTACGGAGGAATCGGATAACGCCAGAACAGGTAGGCGCTGAGAGTTGAATTCATAGCCGAAATTCACCGAGGCACCGGGCTTGAGAATGTCAAAGTCCGGCGCTGTCAAATCTGCAAAGAATTCCGTGAGTACGGCGCTGTCAGATACAATTTTTGCCTCAGAAGCAAATTGTTCTACTAATTCGTCATCTGAGATCTGAGCGAATCCGTTTTGTTTCCAGATCTCCAACCAGTTTTCCGAAGATTGCTCTTGAGCACCAACGGAAGATAAACACATCGCGGCATTAAAAACCGCCAAAACAAGGCACGACTTCGCCCTGCCTTTCAAAATGGAAGGCATAAATTTCCTTTATGTTAAGAGCCCTGTCGCGCTGATAGATTCCGCTATACCGGATTGTCTATATTGACGAAAGAAACTTCGAGTTCAGGAAACTGCTGTTTGAGCCATTCCGAAAGAGCTCGTATGCCTAATGTTTCGCTGGCATGATGCCCAACAGAAAAGTAAGGAGTATCCAATTCCCGGGACTCCAGCACCGTTCTCTCGCTAATTTCTCCGCTTATGTAAGCTTGAGCTCCTGCTTCATATGCGGTTTCCAGGTAGTCTTGGGCGGCTCCGGTTGACCAAGCAACAGTCGATAAAATTTTGTCGGAGTCTAAAAATATGGAGAGGGGTGGTCTATTGAGGTTAGTACTGATGAGATTAGCCAATTCCGACACGGTCATGGGTTTTGGCAATGTTCCTATGTTCAAACATGGATAATCTTCAAGGGGCCGTCCGTCCTGAATTCCGAGCAATTTTCCGAAAAGATAATTGTTGCCGATCACGGGGTTAATATCCAGCGGAAGATGGTAAGCCAAGAGGTTAATATTTTTTGTAAGGAGCCTTGAAAGTCGTTTCTTTTTGATTCCGGTGATGCACGGACTTTCATTCTTCCAGAAGTAGCCATGATGAACAATAATTGTCTGGGCACCAATTTCTATCGCCTTATCAATGAGTTCTAAAGAAGCCGTAACCCCGCAAAGCACTTTTGTTGTATCTTTACAACCCTCAACTTGAAGGCCGTTTGGAGCGTAATCCTTGATTTTTTTAATGTCTAGAAACTCATTTAGTGTTTTTTCAATCACGGCAGTTTTCATAAAATAATCCCTCATTGGAGAAGAAAGAAATTGGAATTTCTTAATGGTACTGACCTGCACAGCAATCGATTTTTTCTGCTGCCTGAACGCAAGTCTGACGTTATGACGATGATTGGATATATGAAAAAAGGCAACATCTCTGCTGCCTCTTTCGATTATTAAGCCAGTTACGGCATTACGATTCCGCTTCCGGACGGTGGAGTAAATCCAGGCTGACCGGGAACTACAAGCTTGCTGGCTTCTTGTCTGCGCAGTTCTTGAAGTTTTTGGATTGTTTCCTGAACACCCGCCTTAGCAGCTTCTTTGTACTTAGCAACGGCATCCGCAAGGTTATCTGCCTTGATTTCGAAGGAAATCGGGAGAGGTCCCATCTGGGTCATGATCTGAGCTTCACCCGTATAAATTACAGGTCTTCTGTCATCGAATTCACCACTGACGTGAATAGGAATCAAAGCACGAATCACGCCAATTTTACGGTCCGTGTAGATCTCTTCTCTATAGAGCTCTTCAGGATTCATCTGAGCATCTTCAGCCTGTTCTGGCTTTTCTTGTTGAACTGGTTCGGACATAAACACTCCTCAAATAATTTTCTTATATTTTGCCCCGTTCGCAAACAACAATGCAGTACCTCTTCCCTAAAAAGAGACTGTTGACGCATTAATTGAGACTGTCGGCGGACTAGCGAAAAATTAACGATAGACCATTACAGGAATTTTGGAATGAGTTAAGACTTTCTGAGTCTCACTGCCAAGCAGTACAGCGGCTAAACCTTGACGACCGTGAGAGGCCATAAAGATCAGATCACAGCCATATTCAGTGGCGGCATCGATAATTGCTTCCGCAGGTGAAAAAGATTTAAAGGCCACCACTTCACAGGGAACTTCTTTCTTCTCAACCAGTTCTCTAGCCCCTTCAAGTCTTTCCTGAGCCAATTCTCTGACTCGAGAGTCATATTGATCAATACTTTCAGGTCTGTATTCTGAAAGATTAGAGTAACTGTAAGGCTCAATTACTGTTGCAATAACAACAGAAGAGCCAAGGGCTTTTGCAAAATTGACACCGGCTTCGAGGGCTTTATCTGATAATTCTGAACCGTCTGTGGGAATTAAAATCTTTGAATACATATTTTTCCTGTTCTCTACCGATTAGCTCGTTAATCTTTAATATTACTCGCAGCCACACATTCTATGAAATATTTTTTTGCAAATCACAAATTTTGCAAAAACTTCCATCGCAAAAATTAAGAATTCCAGCTCTAAATCCGAATAGTTTTATTGCCTGCCGCAACATTTCTGAGGGCTAGGGCTGATGCGGCTAAACCTACTGATGCCGTCACAACCATGCCGGATCCGTAGCCTGCACATGAAAGTCCGCCCATAGTTTGAAGCTCGCATTGCTCATTGGGCTGAAGAACCTCTTCGTCGGAAAATACAGCCGGCACCTTGAATTTCGTGACTTTTCCGGAAACATTTTTCCTAGGAAAGCCATACTCCTTTCTAAGACGAGCCCTGACGCGGGATAAAAGCGGATCTCCCTTTGTCAAAGCCAGGTCATCGATTTTAATTCTCAGAGGATCCTTGCGTCCTCCGGCCGCTCCGCAAGTAATAATCGTCTGACCGCGTTTGAGAGCAGTATTGATCATCGCTGCTTTTGCCCTGACATTATCGATGCAGTCGATGACAATGCCGTCCTTCGGTAGCATTTCATCGACGTTATCCGGCTCAATAAAATCTTCAATGCATTCAACCTTACAAGCAGGGTTGATCAGGGCGATTCTCTCGGCCAACGCTTGAACTTTGGGCTTTCCGTAATTTCCGTCGAGGGCCTGGATCTGCCGGTTCGTGTTGCTTCCAGCCACGTTGTCTAAATCAATCAAAGTAATGTGGCCTACTTCTGTTCGAGCCAAAGACTCCGCTACCCACGATCCCACTCCTCCGAGACCAACAACAATAAAGTGAGACTCGTTAATGTTTTTTTGACCGACAGGCGTGTATAAACGTCCGACTCCCGAGAATCTTCTTTTTAGATCAGCTTGTTCTAAGTTTTTCGACAATTCAATACCTTTTAGTTATTTATTTTCAACGACAATTTGCCGTTACACTATTGGCTTGACCACCGCATAATAGTCTTAATGGCTGGCTTCAGTTAATGTTATACGGATTTTTGTAGTCAAAGATTTTTACAACAATTAGAATAAGTACAGCCGATACAGAGGAGGATATCTATGAAAATTTTAGTTCCTATTGATGGGAGTGAATTCAGCAAGAATTCAATTGACTTCGTAACTTCGCGTGCAACTCTTTTGGGTCACAACCCAACCGTCGAACTTCTCAGCGTCCAAGCAGCAGTACCATCACGTGCATCTAACTTAGTTGGTTCCGGTGCATTGAAGACCTACTATGACGAAGAAGCTCAAATCGTTTTAGAACCCGCTGTCCAAGCTTTAAAGAAAGCTAATGTCAATGCACAGTCCCGCTTCGCCGTAGGTGAAGCCGCTCCGACCATTGCTCAAGTTGCTGAAGATACTGAAGCTGACTTGATTATTATGGGCTCTCACGGCAGATCTGCTCTGAAGGGCTTATTACTCGGCTCCGTTACTAATGCGGTTCTGGCACTGAGCAACAAACCTGTTCTTATCTTAAGAAATAAACCTGCCCCTGCAAATGACTCACTGAAAGTCGGCGTAGCCATTGACGGCTCTAAATATGGAGAAGCTGCGGTTCAATATATTTTGAAGAATCATGATCTCTTCGGCGATAACGCAGAATTCCATTTGATCAACGTCGTCAGCGATTACTCCGGCGTAGTAATGCCGGATATGGCCGGAATGGCACTTCCGACATTAAATGAGTCCGAAGTACGTTCTATGCAGAAAGAAGCATTCGAAGAAGCTGTCGGTCCAATCCGCGGAGGCTTCGACAAAGCCGGTTATGCAACTAAAGAAATTTGCCTTGTCGGAAATCCCGGCGATGAAATTGCCGCCTATGCTAAGAAAGAAGGTTTGGATCTAATCGTTATGGGAACCCGCGGCTACGGTGCATTTAAAGCAGCCGTCCTCGGATCCACAGCAACTCGTATCGCAGCTATCAGCGAAACACCTTTGTTAGTTATTCAGGCTTAATCACAGCCAGCTCTTATGAGGACTTAATATGCTTAAAGTTATCAAACTCGTTGTAATTATGGGTTTGATGCATTGTGGCTTTACGTCCTCAAGAGTGATATCTACTCTCTACGCGCTCGATCATCAAGAATCTGCTTGGGTGGTCGGCGCGATTCTTTCTGCCTATTCTCTCATCCCCGCACTTATTGCCATTCATGTCGGCAAATGGATTGATAAGGTCGGCGTCAAGCTTCCCTTCGGGATAGCTGCATCAATGGTGGGCAGTGCTTCACTAGTTCCGGTCTTTCTGCCTTACGAAAGTTTCGGGATCTGGCCGGTTTTCATTACTTGTTTATTGGCGGGAACAGGTTTTCTCTTTGCTTTAATCAGCGGACAAGGTCTCATTGGAGTTCTTTCAACCAATAAGACCAGAGCAACGGCTTTCACTTATCAATCAATTGCCTTTTCTTTGTCAGGATCGGCAGGCCCCGTTATGGCCGGGTACTTCATTGATTTGGGAAGTTTCAGCTACGCTTATCTTGCTGCCTTCAGCTTTGCAATAGTTGGGGGCCTGGCCTTCTTTTTGCTTAGTTCAAATTTTCCAAAGAATATCAGCAATATTTCTAAACTAAAGCGGACTGAAAAGCACAGCGCTCTTGAACTCTTCGCTCTCAAACCTGTTCGTAATGTTCTCATTGCCTCGGCCTTTGTTTCGATGGCTTGGGATCTTCAAGCGTTCATGATTCCGGTGTACGGTACGGAAATTGGGCTAGATGCCGTGCAAATCGGCTGGCTGCTGAGTGCCTTTTCCATTTCTACTTTTGCCGTCAGGACAGTCATGCCGATTATTTCCAAGGCATTCGAAGAGTGGAAGATCATTATTTTTGTACTGGCCAGCAGCGGGCTTATTTTCTTGGTATTTCCGTTCATTCATTCTCTTCCGCTTCTATTTGTCTTTGTTTCCGTACTCGGTATGTCTCTGGGATCCTCTCAGCCTAATGTCCTTTCCTTACTTCACACGGTGACGCCGGAAGGAAGAATTGGAGAAGCAATCGGCATCAGAACGATGCTGATGAATTCAAGTCACTGTGTATTCCCGCTATTATTCGGCGCCGGAGGAAGTTTAGTCGGCGCAGCAGCAGCTTTCTGGTCTTTAGGAGGTACCTTACTAGCCGGAGCGGGTTACTTGAAAGCTTCCAATAAAAATATCTCATCCCCGACTTCCTTGTGATTAAAAGCCGAGATCCGGCCTTATATCCCTTCTTGAAGGACGGCGTTTTACGAGCCGAACTGATAAAAAAGTATTTTGTCTTTTCAAAATTGCAACTAAGAGTGTAACAATATCGTGCTGAATTTTTACATTCAGCTTATTATTGATTGATCTTGTCAAAATAACTTTTATATATCCTTAATAATTAAGGGGTTATGAATGAGTAGCTAACAAAATGTTAAAAATAGTACTTTCATTTAAGGGGTTTTCTTAATACGATATAGTACTTTACTCATGGTTATTTTTCATTCACCCCTGTAAAATAGCAGTATGAAGTAAACCCACCTTTTGTTACTTCTAATATTTCTCTAACCGTAACAAAAGTTTTTTATATTTTTTATAGAAGGAAGAGTTTTGTAGTTGTAGGAGGGTGTTTTGTTAAATCAAGAAATTTCAGTATTAATTGCCGAGTCTGATTTAGAGACACAGCGCTTGTACCGCCAACGTTTGATTCATGATCCCACAATCAAACTAGTTGGTATCTGCTCAAGCATGTCCTCAGCCAATCTATTGTTGAGTCAGACCTCCTGCGATTTGTTGATCACGGAAATCGATCTCCCCGACGGCAACGGTGCCGATTTGATATCTTTGGCTTTAACTGACTACGGCGTGAGAAATTGTGTTGTCATCAGCGCAAAAAACACTCCAACTGACATTAAAGCCGCTATAGACAACGGCGCTACCGGCTACATTCTAAAAGGCGAACCTGAAGCAATTGATATTGCCGCATGCGTTCGTGTCGTGGCATCCGGAGGAAGCCCGATTAGTCCTCCCGTCGCACGAGTTGTCCTAGACTCCATTCAGGCAAAAAAAGGCAGAGAAAACCGGAAAAAAGATGGCGCCCGCGTAGTCGCTTCTCCCAACAATCCTCTCTCTCCGCGAGAATCTCAGATTCTCGAACTGCTTGCTAAAGGTATGAGTTTCTCTGAAATCAGCAAAACATTGCAAATTTCGTGTCATACGGTCACGGCACACATTAAAAAGATTTATCGTAAACTTCAGGTGCACTCCCGCGGAGAGGCTGTTTACGAAGCCTCCCAGCTGGGCATCTTAGAGAAATAATTCTTAACTAAGCGGCGAACCAATCGCCGCTTTTTCCTCCGTGCTTTTCTAAGAGGCGGATGTCGAACATGACCATACCTCTGTCCACGGCTTTCAGCATATCGTAAATAGTAAGCAAGCCTACCTGAACGGCGGTGAGCGCTTCCATTTCAACTCCTGTTTTACCCCAAGTTTCACATGTCACGACGCAGCGAATTTTTGACTCTTTCTCAAAAATTTCAAAATCCACATTTACATGGGTCAACGAAATCGGGTGACAAAGCGGAATTAAATCCGGAGTCTTTTTGGATCCCATGATTGCAGCGATTCGTGCTACGGCAAGCACATCGCCCTTTTTGGAAGTCCCTTCCTGGACTTTCTTCAATGTTTCCGGCTGCATGCGGATCCAGCCTTCTGCGATGCCTATTCTTCTGGTAATGCCTTTCTCTCCGACATCAACCATGTGGGCCTCACCCGATTGGTTAAAATGAGTTAGTTCTGCCATTAGAAATCCTATATTTGGTTACAACTTAAGTTATTTCTCTCAAAAAGAGATAAGCTTTTGCTTTTAAAGTTAACTTTGTAGATCCTATAACATCTGTGCGAAAGAGTGTATGAACCTTAAACCGTTATGCTGTCTAGTTGTTTCGGTGTTTACAGCGCTGACGCCGATTTCTGCAGCTTACAGCCAATCTTATAATCTTCCGGATTTAGGTGCGGCCGGCGGTTCTACTTTGTCTCCTCTGGAAGAAAGACAAATTGGCGAACACATTATGGGAGAGGTCAGAAGCGATCCGACTTATCTTCCCGATCCGGAAACCTCAGAATATCTGAACAAAATCGGTTATCGATTAGTTTCTGCAGGCCCGGCTAACGGCTATTCCTACAATTTCTTTGCCGTCCGCGATCCCTCGATCAACGCTTTTGCTTTACCGGGAGGATTTATCGCCATCCACACAGGGCTTGTTACGGCAGCTCGTTCGGAAAGCGAACTCGCCTCGGTAATGGGACACGAAATTGCTCACGTCCAGCAGCGCCATATTGCACGTATGCTGGAAGGACAAAAAAATAATCTGGCATGGACTCTCGGATCCTTGCTTGTCGCTATTCTGGCAGCAAGAGCAGGCAGCGGTGATGGGGCGGCCGCCGCAGTTGTCGGCACACAAGCCGCAATGGCACAGAACTACTTAAGTTTTTCCCGCAACGCTGAAAGAGAAGCTGACCGTGTAGGCTACGCTTCCCTTGTGCGCGCCGGATTCGATCCTAAGGGCATGGAGCAGTTCTTCGACCGTTTAGACTTTAATAATCGTGTGTACGAAGGTGCGCATGCTGCCCCCGCTTATCTGCGCACTCACCCGATGACAGTTGAAAGAATGAGTGAGGCTCAAAATCGCTCCCGTCTTTCAAAGAAAGTAAACTACAAAGACTCTCTTGACTTCTTTTTGATTCAGGCACGCCTTCGTGTGCTCGAATCAAACAGATTCCAAGGCTGGGATGACGCCCTGCAGTACTTCCGAAACGACTTAAAGACAGCCAAAGGCTATCAAGCAGTTGCCGATCACTACGGATGCGCGGTTGCACTCCAGAGAATGAAGAAATATTCCGAAGCTCTGACAGAGATTGAAACCGCTAGGAAGATGGCCGGCCAAAATTCAAACATAATCAGCAAACTCCATTCCGAGTTAGTTTTCCTTTCTTCACCAAGTCAGCAAAGCCGCGGCATTCAGCTTGCAAAACAGAATTACGACCGCAATCCTTTATCTCAGTTAGCGCTTCTGAACTATGCAGAACTCTTATACAAAGGAAAACAATACAACGAGGTCATTAAGCTAATGCGAAAACAGCATGCTCTTAATTCTAGGACTCCGGCGTATCAGTCGATTTTAGGAAGAACTTACGAGGCACTTGGAAAGAAAAGCCTGAGTCACCAAGCAATTGGAGAAATGTATGCGCTTAACGGCCAGAAAGTCGCGGCTATTCAGCAATTTCAAATTGCTCAGCGAAGCAACGACGGTGATTTCTACACGATGAGTGAAATCGATGCAAGGCTAAGAGAATTAAGAAAGCAGGTTGAAGACGACAAAAAGTATGAAAATTGAGGTCGTTTGAACCTTTTGATTAATGAGAAAATATCACGGTTTTAAATTTAGAGAAATAAAGTGGCAGAAACAGAAAATCAATCCAAACCAATTGAAACGGATGCAGTCATCATCGGAGCCGGCCCTGTAGGCCTATTCCAAGTTTTTGAACTCGGTCTTCTGGAAATGAAGGCCCACGTCATCGACTCTTTACCGAGACCGGGAGGTCAATGTGTGGAACTGTACCCGGACAAGCCTATTTATGACATTCCGGCCGTTCCAGTCTGCTCTGCACAAGAACTTACAGACAACCTTCTTAAACAAATCGAGCCCTTTAATCCGACTTTCCACTACGGAGAAGAAGCCCAGGAACTCAAGAAGCTCGAAGATGGCCGTCTTTACGTTAGAACCTCTAAGGGAACGGAATTTCTTGC
Source organism: uncultured Turicimonas sp. (assembly GCF_902477955.1). NCBI lineage: Bacteria > Pseudomonadati > Pseudomonadota > Betaproteobacteria > Burkholderiales > Sutterellaceae > Turicimonas > uncultured Turicimonas sp. The sequence continues at coordinate 25,232 of NZ_CABSJB010000013.1, forward strand.
CCGCGCAGTATTCATCGCCGCAGGTGTAGGTTCTTTCCAAGCAAGAACACTTAAAGTACCGCACATCGACAAATTCGAAGGCACGCAGCTGCACTATAAAGTTAAAAATCCTTCCATGTTCGAAGGCAAGAATATTGTTATCTGCGGAGGCGGTGACTCTGCATTAGACTGGTGCTTAAACCTTGTTGGCAAAGCAGAAAGCGTTGTCCTTATTCACAGAAGAGACGGCTTCAGAGCAGCCCCTGCTTCCGTAACTAAGATGAAAGAACTCTGCGACCAGTGGGAAATGCAGTTTGAAGTAGGTCAAGTCACTGGCTTTACAGAAGAAAACGGCGTTATGACAGAGGTCAGAGTTACCGGCGCAGACGGCGTTACACGACGCATGCCGATGGATCATCTGCTGGTATTTTTCGGTCTTCAACCGAAACTCGGCCCAATCGCCGAATGGGGCCTTAAGCTCGAACGCAAACAGATTGCGGTTGATACTGCAAGATTTGAAACCAACATTCCGGGTGTTTTCGCCGTGGGCGATATCAACATCTATCCGGGCAAGAAGAAACTTATTTTGTCCGGCTTCCATGAATGTGCTCTTGCTGCTTTTGCGGCAGCTGACTACGTTTTCCCGGAAAAACGTGTTCTCCTGCAGTACACCACAACAAGTCCGAAGCTTCACAAAGTTTTAGGCGTTGAAACACCTCACTTTGATTAAGAAACGAAAAAAGCGGCCTCGGCCGCTTTTTTCAATTTTGAAGATTAGTCGTTAGAAACCTTGATGGAAGGCATCTTAGCTGAGTAATCTTTATTTCTTTCAGAAACGAGAACGCCGACCTTTCTAGCGATTTCTTTGTAAACCTGAGCGACCTTGCTGTCAGGAGCAGCTTCAACAATCGGTTCGCCCTTGTCCATGCTGAGGCGGATATTGATGTCCAAAGGAATTTCGCCCAAAAGTTTGACGCCGTATTGCTCGGCCATCTTCTTAGCTCCGCCCTCACCGAAGATATGTTCTTCATGTCCGCACTTGCTGCAGATATGAGTTGCCATATTTTCAATAATACCGAGAATTGGAACATTGACCTTTTCAAACATGACCAAACCCTTCTTGGCATCCATTAAAGCGATGTCCTGAGGAGTTGTGACCACGATAGCGCCGGTCAAAGGCACTTCCTGAGAAAGAGAAAGCTGAATATCGCCTGTTCCCGGCGGCATATCTACAATCAAATAGTCCAGATCGTGCCAGTTTGTCTGCTTAATCAACTGTTGAAGAGCTGAAACAGCAAGAGGACCTCTCCAAATCATCGGTTCGTCCGGATCAATGAGCACCCCGATAGAAGCTACCTGCAAGCCATGACCGTCTAACGGTTCAAGAGTCTTGCCGTCTTTTGTAACTGCACCGCCTTTAAGACCAAGCATAGTCGGCTGGCTAGGACCATAGATATCAGCATCCAACAAACCGACTTTTGCGCCTTCTGCCTGAAGAGCCAACGCTAAGTTAGCTGCAACGGTGCTTTTGCCCACACCGCCTTTGCCGGAAGAGACGGCGATAACGTTTCTGACATTATCAAATACCTTCACGCCTCTCTGAACTTGGTGAGCGATGATGTTCTGTCTAACTTCAACATCAGCCTCAATATGATTCTCAGCCAATTTTGCTTCGACAAGATTCTTGACAACAGGAATTTGTGTTTTTGCGGGATAGTCGAGGTCGATTAAAATTTTTAACTTATTATCGACATCTTCAATTTTCTTAACTGACTTAGAAGTCACCAAATCTTTTCCGGTGTTCGGATCAACTACTTCCTTCAAAAGATGGCGAACTTTTTGTTCAATTTTTTCGTCCATGTAGAACTCCAATTATTAGTTCTGAAAAATATCCGTTAAGTTTAACTCACGACCGAAGAGATACCCTAATCGATTGTTTCAAAACGGATCAAAAAAGTTGCGAAATATTGTATGAAACTCAAGGCTTCAAAAGAAAATGAAGCCGCAAGAATAAGACTGGACAGCAATGCTCAAAAAGAGATTTTCTCAATGATTATGCAGATGGCTGAATTTTCTGATGGTCAGTTGACCGTAGAAAGAAGAAGCTCTGCCAGAAAGAGTAAAATTATGAGTTTCACGTTAACTAAATCTTTAGCAGAACTTTAAACATGAGTAAACGCACCATATTCCTGACTACCGCTCTTCCATATGCGAACGGTAATTTTCACATGGGCCACATTGTTGAGTACATTCAAGCTGACATTTGGGTCCGTCATCAACGCATGGGTGACAACACTGTCCACTTTGTAGGTGCTGATGATGCACATGGTGCGCCAATCATGATTTCTGCCCAAAAATTAGGCATCTCTCCGGAAGCTTTCGTTAAGAAAATTTCCGAAGGACGCAAACAGTACCTGGACGGTTTTTACATCAAGTTTGATCACTGGCACTCCACAGACAGTAAAGAGAATACCGAACTTTCCTGTGAAATTTATCATCGCCTCAAAGACGCCGGTCTGATTTATACAAAGGATATTGAACAGTTCTACGATCCGGAAAAGAAGATGTTCTTGGCGGACCGTTTCATTAAAGGCAAATGTCCTAAGTGCGGTGCTGAAGATCAATACGGTGATTCTTGCGAAGTATGCGGAGCAGTCTATGCCCCGACCGAACTCATCGAACCGTATTCCGCCCTTTCCGGAGCAAAACCTGAATTAAGAAAGAGTACTCACTACTTCTTTAAACTCTCCGATCCAAAATGCGTAGAATTCCTGAGAGACTGGACAAAAGGGGTTGCTCCTGACGGTTCGTTGAGACTGCAGCCTCAGATTATTGCGAAGACTGAAGAATGGCTTGGAAAAGACGGCGATCTCTCTGATTGGGATATCAGCCGCGATGCTCCTTATTTCGGCATTGAAATTCCGGATGCACCGGGCAAATATTTTTATGTATGGCTCGACGCCCCTATCGGCTACTTAGCGAGCTTAAAGGCCTATTGCGAATTAAAAGGAATTAACTTCCAAGCCTTGTTGGAAACTTCTACAACTGAACAGATTCATATTATCGGCAAAGACATTGCCTACTTCCATACTCTCTTCTGGCCGGCAATGCTTCAATTTTCCGGCAAGCCCTTCAAGACCCCGGATCATGTTTGGTGCCACGGGTTCTTAACCGTTTACAACAGAAAGATGAGTAAGAGCCGCGGAACGGGCCTTGATCCTATCGCCTACCTGAATTTGGGCATGGATCCGGAATGGCTCCGTTATTATCTGGCTTATAAGCTCAACTCTAAGGTGGAAGATATCGATTTCAATCCTGAAGACTTCATCCAAAGAGCCAATACCGACTTGGTCGGCAAGTATGTAAACATTGCCAGCCGCTCCGCCGGTTTTATCCTCAAGAGATTCGACGGCAAAGTCGATGCTGATGCGATTACTGACAGCGACCTCGTCAGCGACGTGAAGTCCTTCTCGAACGCCATTAGAGACTTCTACGAAGCCAGGGAATATAACAAGGCCATGAGAAAAGTCATGGAGCTTGCTGATAAAGTCAATGAATACGTTGACAGTCAAAAACCGTGGGAATTAGCAAAGAGCGAAGAGAACCGCGCTAAGCTTCATGCCGTATGCTCTACCGTCTTGGAAGCTTTCCGTCTTCTGACCTTGTATTTGAAACCTGTCCTTCCGAGAACAGCATCTCAGGTTGAAGACTTCCTCGGCTGCTGCGACCTGAACTGGGAAACCGTTCAAAATTCATTAAATGCAGAAACTCAAATCAAGCCATTCAAGCATTTGATGACGCGTGCGACACCCGACCAGCTCACACAATTATTTGAACTCAGCAACCCTGCTAACAAAGCAAAAGCTGAAGAAAAAGCTAAAGAGGCAGTCTCCGATGAAAACAAAGATGAATTCGTCTTTGAACCTCTCCAGCCGAATATCACCTTTGACGATTTCGCTAAATTAGATTTGCGTGTCGCAAAAATCGTCAACTGCACTAAAGTTGAAAAGAGCAAGAAACTCCTTCAGCTAACAGTGGATGTAGGAGAAGGAAAAACAAGAAACATTTTCTCCGGTATTGCCAATTTCTATAAGCCGGAAGACTTGATCGGTAAATTGACAGTCATTGTTGCGAACCTTGAACCTCGCAAAATGATGGGCCAGTTTTCTGAAGGAATGCTTCTTTCTGCTTCTGACGGCAGTGAGAAGACCACCGGCTTGTATCTGTTAAACCCTGATTGCGGTGCTAAACCGGGTATGCGTTTGCACTAGTAAAATCACCTAATTGACTCTAACTTTCGGTCAAAAACCTGTTATTTCTACCGAAAGTTAGAGTTTTTCTATTTTTGAGGGATACACTCTCAAAACTTCAATCTTCACTTGCCAACGAAATTTAGAAATGACTGCACGTCAGCATATTGTGGATGCTTTGCATCGCTTTCCGCTAGCAACTTTCCATCCTGCTTCTATAAATATTCTTAAAGATTATTCCGTCAACAAATTTACTAGTGACCTTTCTGCGGGTCTGACGGTAGGTGTGGTTGCCCTTCCCCTCGCTATGGCTTTTGCCATTGCCTCCGGCATGACTCCTGAAGCAGGTATTTATACGGCCATTGTGGCAGGATTCTTAATTTCCTTGCTCGGCGGCTGCAAAGTCCAGATCGGTGGCCCAGCAGGTGCCTTCATCGTTATTGTTTACGGCATCATTGCTCAGTTCGGCGTAGGCGGTCTTTTAGCGGCAACGTTTATCTCCGGCATCTTCCTATTTATTATGGGACTGCTGAAGATAGGAAGCTTTATTCGTTTTATTCCCGTATCCATTGTTATCGGCTTTACCAACGGTATTGCAGTTCTTATCGGCTTATCTCAGGTCAAAGATTTTCTCGGCCTTGATATCGCTAAAATGCCGGCGGATTTTTTCAGTCAAATCTCCACTCTATACGGAGCAATTTCAACCGTTAATCCATACGCTGTCGGCATCGGGCTTCTTTCTTTAATTATTGTTTTTCTTTGGCCGAGAAGCTGGACCCAAGGCGGAGCTCCTTGGAAGCGCTGGATGGCAAGAATCCCAAGTACCGTCATTGTGTTAATCATCATGACCTCGGCAGTGACATTCATGGATCTTCCAGTAGAGACTATCGGTTCCAAGTTCGGAGGCATTCCGCAGGGACTTCCTAAACTCCAATTGCCGGAAGTCTCCTGGACCTCCTTTAATCAGCTTATCGGACCTGCTTTGACCCTGGCACTGCTCGGCGCCATTGAATCTCTTCTCTGTGCCCGCGTAGCCGATGCTATGACAGATGATCGTCATGATCCTAATCAAGAATTGATGGGACAAGGCATTGCCAACTGCATCGTGCCGTTTATCGGCGGGTTGCCTTCTACCGGCACAATTGCTCGTACCGTTACCAACATTAAGAGCGGTGCGGTCTCTCCCGTCGCCGGCATGGTTCACAGTATCACCTTGCTGATTATTGTTCTTGTTGCAGCTCCATTAGCTTCTAACGTACCTTTAGCCTGCTTATCTGCCATCCTTCTCTTCATGGCCTTTAACATGGGAAATTGGCATGAATTTATCCGACTCAGACAATTCACTATGTCCTACAAGGCTACACTTTTGGCAACCTTCTTCCTGACAGTCATCTTCGACTTGACCGTTGCCGTAGAAGTCGGTTTGATGACAGCTGCAGTGTTCTTCCTTTACAGAATGAACACACTGACACGCGTGCTTCCTCTGCATCTGCCGTTTAATGCCTCCTACGGCATTGAAGCCTGGGTTATGGAAGGCGCCTTGTTCTTCGGCTCAGTTTCCAAACTGGAAATCGTGACGGATCCGAAGCACATCATTGATCCTCATTCTCCGGATGTCATTATCTTCAATTTCACGGATCTTCTCTCTATTGACAATAGTGCTCTTGACATCATTGAGAAATTCCAGAAGAACCTTTTAGCTCACGGAAAGATTTTGGTTATTGCCGGTGCAAACGGCCATCCTCTTAAGCAGATGGAACGTCTTGGCATGACCAAGACGCTAGGCAAGTATCTTGTCGGAGACATGGACGAAGCAATCAAGGTAGGCGAAGAGTTCTTAGAAGAAAAGAGACTCCAGAAAGAAAAGAAAGCTGCGCACGAAGATATCCGCATCGTTGAAAAGTAAGCTAAGTTCTTAATCCTTCTTCGTAAAAATCCCGCAGCGTTTTGTTCTGCGGGATTTTTTTATTCCTAAAAGAAAAACTGCTGAGATTCAGAACTCCGAAGACTCAGCAGTTTTTCAAAAGCCTTTTAGAGAAGACTAGTCAAGGTACTTAGGTTTGTACATGTAGTCTTCCAAAGCAGCCGTCAAATCAGCAGGTTTTTCGATCTGGGCGATACCGCTTTCTAAGCAATATTCAGCAACTCTCTGTGCGATATGACGAGATACTGAACGAACTTCTGTCAAAGACGGGAAGAGGCTTCCGTTAGCCAAATCTTCGTCTGTAACAGTTTCAGTCAATGCACGAGCAGCTGCCAAGAACACGCCGTCAGGAATTAAACTGGCTTTAGTGTACAAGGCTCCCAAGCCGATTCCCGGGAAGACGTAGCTGTTGTTGCCTTGACGAGGAACAAAAGTCTTGCCGTTTAATTCAACCGGAGGGAAGGGGCTGCCGCAAGCAAAAAGACAACGTCCTTCTGTATACGTATAAGCTTCACGTGCTGTGCACTCTGCTTTGGATGTCGGGTTAGACAAAGCAAAGATGATAGGACGTTCATTCAATCTTGCCATTGCGCCTAATACATATGCGTTGAAGGCACCGGACTGAGCGGCCAAACCTACGATAGCTGTCGGCTTAACGGTTTCAATTGCATCCAAGAAAGTTGTGCAGGGTTCCACATCTTTGGCATAAAGAGCTTTGTCATGAGACAAGTTGTCTCTGGAAGAAACAACGAGGCCCTTAGAATCAAAGAGGAAGATTCTGTCTCTTGCCTGCTGTTCCGTCAGACCTTCGGCAATCATTGCCTGAACAAGTAAATTAGAGCAGCCGAGAGCGGCTTCACCGGCGCCTAAGAACAAAATCTTTTCGTCGGAAACTTTTGTTCCTTTGGCTTTTGTTGCAGACATGAATCCGGAGACAGTAACGGAAGCTGTGCCTTGGATATCATCATTAAAGCAAGTAACCTTGTCTCTCCAAATTTCAAGGAGTTTAAATGCGTGTCGGTTAGCAAAGTCTTCAAACTGAATTAATACACCCGGCCAACGTTTGCGAACGGCCAAAATAAATTCTTCTAAGAGTTCGTAGTATGCGTCTCCGTCAACTCTGGGATGTTGCAGACCAAGATACAGAGGATCTTTGAGCAATGCAGGATTGTTTGTGCCAACGTCAATGCAAACAGGCAGAGAACGTTCCGGATGGATACCGGCACAAGCTGTGTAGAGGGAAAGCTTTCCTTTTGGAATACCCATACCGCCGGTACCCAGGTCTCCGAGACCTAAAATTCTTTCACCGTCAGTAACGACAATAATGTCAACATTTTCCTGCGGACAATTGCTGACAAGCTCAGCAACTTGCCCTTTATCTTCGATGGAAACATATAGACCGTCGGTATTACGGAAAATATGGTCATAGTCCATACAGGCTTTGCCCACCGTTGGTGTGTAGACGATTGGCATTAATTCTTCGATGTGATTGATTAACACATAGAAGTAAAGCGTACGATTTCTATGGCGTAAAGAATCGAGGAGTTCGTATTTGACCAAGTTGTCATCCGTCTCTCTCACTCTTTCCATAAATCTTTTGGCTTGAAGCTCGATTGTCAAAATTCTGGGCGGTAAAAGACCGCGGAGTTTTAATTTTTCCCTAGCTTCTTTACTGAAGGCGGTTCCTTCATTAACGTAAGGATTTCTTAAAACATTGACTCCTTCTAAGGGCTGAGCCATAACAAATTTCTCCAAAAAGAAAAAAATAGATTCGGGCGGAGACGAGCCCCGCCCTTTTATACTCTCGTTCAGTTAGAGTTTATCCCTTTAACCTTAAGATAAACGCTCATAAGGCAACAATTTGTTTGTTGTTAGCCAAACAGCACTTGTTTTCCTTCTTTCTGAAGTTGTTTAACCTCAGGAATTCTAAGTCTCAAAGCCGTGTAAATCGGAGGATCCTTCAAGCACTTAGCGGTAAAGAAAGCTACTGCACTGGCGCCGATCATAGCCAACGTTAGATCCCAGCAAGCCGTCATTTCCAAAATCAAGAGCACACCGGTAAAGGGCGCACGAATTGTCGCCCCGAAAAATGCGCTCATGCCGACCGCGCAGAAGGCCAATGGACTGACCTCTATTCCGACTAATCCAAGAGCCCAAGCAAACAAATGTCCTAAAATTCCTCCCATGAGAAGCAAGGGAGAAAACAATCCGCCGGGCACCCCTGTTGAATAACAAAGCGGAGCAAAGATCCAGCGAATAAGACCAAAGAGCAAAACAATCTGAATAGGATAGGCATAGTTCAGCATATCCTGACCTAAATTATCACCGCCGCCTGCCAAGTAAGGCGCATACCAAAGAAGCAGAGCAACCACGATTCCGACGATACCTGCCTTAACCTCCGGCAGAATATGTTTGAAGTAATCGTTGAGATTCAAAAGAAGCAGCACGGATTTGTTATATAAAACTCCCATTGCTCCGATAAATATGCCGAACAGAACCAAGGCAAAAACTTCCTTAACATTCGGAATGGCAAAAGCCTTTTGGATAACAGCATAATCCGGTTGAGCTCCAAGAATCGTCATGGAAGTAGAACAGCCGACCAGCACACAAAGCATGGTAGAAATTACCAAACTCGGTTTAATGTCCTTGGTTACTTCTTCGAAAGTAAACATGGCCCCGCCCAGCGGTGCAGAGAAAGCCACTCCGAGCCCTGTGCCGGCTGAGGCAATGGTTAAAAATTTCAGCTTCGTATAGTCCAGCTTGAATATTCTGCCGAGAGTACCCCCGATAGAAGCCCCCATTTGGACGGTAGGACCTTCTCGGCCAAGTGCCATCCCGCTTCCCAACGTCAAAAGACCGCCGAAGAATTTTACGAAAAGGATTGGCAGACGTGCCGGCTCATGTTCGTTGTGCCACATGGCTTCAACGTATTGAATTCCGCTTCCTCCGGCAGTCGGAGCAAAACGAACCAAGAATCGTCCGACAACCGCGCAGCCGACGCAGATTGCAATTAGTGTCAGAAGACCTTCAAAAGTTCCGGCGGTATGGGCCCAAGAAGCAAGCTGATTACGGTATTTGTCGGCCATATGAAGGAAGTATTGGAAATACCCTCCGGCCAAGCCCGTCAAAAAGCCGGCAACCATGCAAAGTACTAAGAACCAACACAATGAACCCACGGACTCTTTTCCTAAGGTTGTTGCACTGTCTTGCGGAGGCAGTCCCGCAATCGGCGGCGTTTGCGGGGGAACTGTCTGATTGGTTTTACTAGTAGACATAATGGCCTCTTTTTTCTTTGTATGCTTAGAATAAAGGCCAAAACAGCTGAGGGTGAGTCAATGTCCTTCAAAATGAGAACAGGACCATAATGGTCCTGTTCTTTTGTGCTTAACAGCAATTACATTTGACTCTTTGCCATCTTCGCGGCTTCGCTCTTCGGGAAACGCTTGATTAACTGTTGGAACGTTTGTTTAGCATCCTCCGTTTTCTTAGTATCCATTTGAGCCATACCGATAATCAGCATTGCTTCGGGTACTTTTGCATGGCGAGGGAAGTTCTTCACTAAAGCTGACTCGGTATCAATAGCTTTTTTGAAGTCTCCCTTTCCATAGTAGCTGCTTCCCAACCAGTACATTGCTTCCGGATAGAGCTCGGAACCTCTGTTTTTCTGGATGAAAGTGTTGAATGCGGAGATAGCTTTTGCATACGCACTTTGATTCAACAATTTCAAAGCGTTGTCGAGTTCTTGCCTCTGCTGGATCTTTTTATCCTGCGCTGCCTGGTTGGCTTGAACCTTCGGATCCATTTCCTGAATCTTAGTGTTCAGATCACCGACCATGTTCTGCTGTTTCCCATAGGAATTTTTCAGGTCATCGAGCTGACCTCTGAGGTTTTTAACCTCTTTTGTCAGCGACTCAATGCGCTCGTACAACCGCATTTGCGTTTCCTGTTGAGTCTGCATTTGGGCACGCAATTCTACAATCGCCCTTCTTGCTTCATCATCTCCGAAGAGAGCATGAGCAGGATTGGCAAGAGTTGCAAAAACGATCAAGGAAGAGGCAAGTAAGCTAGTTCTCATTTGTTACCGACTAAATAATGAATATCGACGCGACGGTTCTGTGCGTAATCTTCTTCAGTATCGCCCAAAGCTTTTGGACGTTCTTTACCGAAACTGATAGATTCTACTTGATCAGGATTAACTCCCATCAATGTCATACGCTGTTTAACAGCTTCAGAACGTTTTTGTCCCAAAGCCAAGTTGTATTCACGGCTGCCGCGGGCATCAGTATTGCCTTCAAGCATAACTTTAACATTCTTGTTGTTGGCCAAGAATTTAGCGTGATTAGTTACGATCGGCATGTACTGCGGGCTGACGCTGTAGCTGTCAAAGTCAAAGTAAATTTCGCGTTTAGCTAAAGGACCGTCTTTAGCATTGAGCATTCTTTCCACTTCTGTTGCATCTGTAACGGAAGCAGCATCTTTATCCTTCTCTAAATCAATGCTAGAGCAGGCTGTTAAAGATAAGGCAGCCAAAACAGCAGCAGCTGCCAAAGAAAAACGTTGAAGATTCATTTTTAATTTCCTATCGAATGGTCGGTCCCCAAGCGGGTTCTCTAATGTCTCCGCTCAAGCCTGACAAGCGGGAGCGAGAGCTTCCATCGGTAGATACCGTCGAGAGCACTCCCTTACCTCCTTCGTCAGTAGCGAAGATAATCATATTTCCGTTAGGGGAATAGCTGGGGGATTCGTTTTTACCAAGTTGAGAAAGGGGGATTACGTTACCGGTAGAGAGATCTTGTTGGACAAGCTGGAAGTTACCTCCGGCTCTAACAATATACGCAATCTCGTTATTTTTCGGGCTCACAGTCGGGCTGACAGCGTAGGCATTGCCGAAGCTGACACGTTCTGTTGAACCGCCTGCCACAGGTTTTCTGTAAATCTGCGGGTTGCCGCCTCTGTCGCTGGTGAAATAAATATATTTTCCATCAGGAGAGAAAGTCGGCTCAGTATCGATACTATCTCCCTCCGTAAACGGACGAAGATTCATGCCTTCAGGGTTAAGCAAGTAGATTTTTGTACCACCGTCTTTAGAAAGAGCCACTGCTAAGGTGGAACCGTCCGGGCTGAAAGCAGGAGCACTGTTGTTGCCGCGGAAAGCAGCAACCTGGTGTCTCTTGCCGGTTGTCAGATTTTGAAGCCAAACTGTCGGCTTACCGGTTTCGAAAGTGGTGTAGGCAATTCTTCTGCCGTCAGGGGCCCATGCAATAGACATAATCGGCTCACGGCTCTTCAATGCAGTTTTAGGATTGTGTCCGTCGCTGTCGGCAACCATAATATTGAATACATGCCGTCCGTCCTGACGCACGAAAGCTATTCTTGTAGCGAAGTCGCCTTTTTCTCCGGTAATTCTCTCGTAGATTCTATCGGCAATGCGGTGTGCGGTTAAACGCAAATCATCAGCCGGGCAGACGTATGAGGCCTGATCGGTTTCCTGCTTTTTAACCACATCAAATAATTTGAATTTAATTTCGTAGCGGTTATCCGCTGTCTTCTGGATGCTGCCTACTACGTCGGCATCCGCTCCTTGTGCAGTCAGAGCTTTCCAATCAGGATCGACATCGATGCCGGATGCTGAGCCTCCCTCAACTAAACGAAAAACGCCGCTTCGTACCAAGTCATTGGAAATGATCTTGGAAATATTTCCAGGACAAGCATACTCATTTTCAAAGGGTTGAACCGCGATTGGGAACTGATTTGCTCCAACTCCGAGAATATCTACTTGGAACTGTCCCCACGCCAATCCGGAAGCGGCTAGTCCGGCCATCAGCCCTGCTCCCTGTAGAAGCAAACGTCTCTTAAACATTTGAACTGTCATAGTTATTTCCTGCTCATCCCTACGTAGGAATATTTTCTTTACAAAATTAATCTGAAGTATATTAATTTTTTTTGTTACACAAAACCTATATCTGTGGACATTTTGGGTTAAGAAGTGTTAAGAAAAAAAAGACCACCGATTTACTCAATGGTCTCTTTGTGCTAGTTAGCTATGGATTTTAGTGACGGAAGTGGCGTTCACCTGTGAATACCATTGTGATTCCGCGTTCATTTGCAGCAGCAATAACTTCTTCGTCTCTGATGGAGCCGCCTGGCTGAATAACAGCCTTAGCACCGGCATCGATAATTACATCTAAACCATCTCTGAACGGGAAGAAAGCATCGGAAGCCGCAATGCTGCCCTGCAAGGACAAACCGGCTTCTTTTGCCTTAATAGAAGCGATACGGGCAGAGTCAACACGGCTCATCTGACCGGCTCCAACACCTAAAGTCATGCCGTTCTTCACGAATACGATGGTGTTGGATTTGATGAACTTAGCAATCTTCCAAGCAAACATCATGTCGGAAATCTGAGCGCTAGTTGGCTGGAGCTCTGTTACCACCTTCAAATCTTCTTCTTTGACTGTCTGGCTGTCCGGTGTTTGAACCAAGAGTCCGCCGCCGATTCTCTTCATATCGAAATCGTTGTGGGCGGAGCCGTTAGCAACAATCAACAAGCGAAGATTCTTCTTCTTGCCAAAGATTTCCAGAGCTTCCGGTGTGAATTCCGGAGCAATAATAACTTCAGCAAATTGTTTGGAGACTTCTTCTGCTGCTTCTTGGCCAACCTTGCAGTTGAAGGCGATAATGCCGCCGAATGCGGATGTCGGATCGCACTTAAAGGCCTTTGCATAAGCTTCAGCAGCATCTACACCGATGGCTGCGCCGCAAGGATTTGCGTGTTTGATAATGACGCAAGCCGGTGTATCAAAACTTCTGACAGCTTCCCATGCAGCATCGGAGTCAGCGATGTTGTTGTAAGAAAGTTCTTTCCCCTGGATCTGGTCGTAGCCGGCAAGAAGTCCCGGAGCAACGTGTTTTTCTCTATAGAAAGCGGCAGCTTGATGAGGATTTTCGCCATAGCGCATATCCTGGACTTTAACCCACTGACGAGTCAAAGATTCAGGGAAGCGAGTACGTGTCGAAACGTCCGAACCCTTCATGCTTGTCAGATAGTTAGAGATCATGGCATCGTAGTGAGCGGTATGAACGAACACTTTCTTAGCCAATTCAAGTCTGGTTTCAGGAGTTACATGGCCGACTTCTTTGATTTCATCGATAACCTTTCTATAGTCTCCTGGGGAAACAATCACGGCAACGCTTTCATGATTCTTAGCAGCTGCACGAATCATTGTTGGGCCGCCGATATCAATGTTTTCGATAGCGTTTTCGAAAGTGCAGTTTGGATTAGCAATTGCTTGTTCAAACGGATAGAGGTTTACGGCAACGATATCAATCGGGTCAATCTTGAACTGTTCAAGAGCCTGCATATGTTCAGGAACGCAGCGGCGAGCGAGAAGCCCTGCATGAATCTTCGGATTCAATGTCTTAACACGGCCGTCCAACATTTCTGGGAAACCGGTATAGTCAGCAACTTCTTGTACTGGAATACCTGCTTCAGCAATCAATTTTGCTGTACCGCCAGTAGATAAAATGTGATAACCAAGGTTAGAGAGTTCTTTTGCGAACTCGACCACACCTGACTTATCGGAACAGCTAATTAATGCTTGTTTTTTCATGTAAAAACCACTCCTCATTAGAGATTAATAGACAGATCCAACCTTTCAAGCAACTTAAGGGTCAGATCAATCTGTTCGTCCGGATTCCCGGCTAATAAAACTTTACGAATATCTTTCTCGTCCGCATTAAATCTTTTGAGGTACCAATTCAGGTGTTTTCTAATAGTTTTAAGACCAAGGACTTCTCCGTAAAAGGCATGATGAGAACGGATATGCCCAATGATTGTTTCCTCAATTTGAGTTTTGCTAAGTATAAATTGTCTTGTTCCCGATAACAGAGAATTGATTTGGCTAAAAATCCAAGGATTTCCAAGTGCTCCTCTGCCGATCATTACACCATCAGCCCCAGTGGCTTTAAGCACTTCCAATGCCTTATCTGCGGTATCAATATCCCCGTTGGCGATAACAGGGATGGAAACGGCTTGTTTCAAACGTCGTATCGTTTCATACTCTGCATGTCCTTTGAAACCTTGCTCCCCGGTTCTTCCGTGCAGAACCAGCATTTTTACTCCTGCCTCTTCAGCCCTTTTTCCCAAATCCACTGCATTAATATCGGATGCAGTCCAACCAATTCTGTACTTGAGGGTTACCGGAACCGAAACGGCATTCACAATACTCTTAAGAAGGGACTCCACTAAATCCGGATTTTTTAAAAGTGCTGAACCGCATGCTACCGAGCACACCTTCTTAGCCGGACAGCCGCAATTTAAATCTACGATGTCGGCACCGGCGTTTTCCGCTCTCTTAGCTGCTCTTGCTAGCTCTTCAGGAACGGAACCGATCAGCTGAATTCCTCTTGGGGATGGTTCTCCATCTAAGTTCATCCTGAAAGAAGTTTTGGCGGTATGCTGAAGGTTATCTTTGGAAGCGGCCATTTCAGCAACTGCATAGGCGGCTCCCCATTGTCTGCAAATTTTGCGGTAAGGCAGATCGGTAAACCCAGCCATAGGGGCCAGAATCGTTTGACCGGCAATACTGACTGGGCCTACTTGGATGTTATTCATAGCAATACGGGGACATTTTTTCAAATTTTTCTAATTCTTCCGGGGTTCCGACATTTGCCCAATTACCTTCATAAATTTCTCCGGTAATCAACCCCTGATCTACAAAATCGTAAAGCCATGGAAAAAGCGGAGTTTTAGTACTTGGAATATTTTTAAAAATTGATGGAGAGAAAACAGCTATATTCCCATAGGTATATTGTTTTTGTTTGCGGGTAATTTGTCCTTTTTCCAGGCCCATATCTCCGCCTTCATGATAAGAAGGGTTCGGAACCAACACCAAGTGCGCTTTAGCTTGCCCCCCGGAGACTTTCTTTGCTGCGCTTTTTAAGGACTCATAAGGAAAGTCGGTGACGATATCTCCGGACACGACAACGAAAGGCTCACTACTGCTTTGTTCAACCAGCTTATCTAACGCTTTAACGATTCCTCCTCGGGTCTCCAAAGATTCTTCGTGAGTATATCCTTCTATGGAAAAAGTTATGTTTACCCCGTACTTTGAACCGTCCCCAAGATATTCCAGCAGCTTGTCGGCACAGTAGGCAACATTAACAACAATGTCTTTAAACCCAGCTTTTTTCAACGCCAGAATCTGCCACTCAATCAAAGGGCGTCCCCAAAGTTTGATTAACGGCTTCGGCATCGAATCCGTTAGATGCCGCATTCGTTTACCTCGTCCTGCGGCTAAGATCATTGCTTTCATCAAAACGTATAACCTACTTGCTTTTCTTTATTCTGAATCTTGTCCATAAGGTTTGCCAACGGCTTTAACGCATCATAACGGCCGGCAGTTTTAGAGACATAATTGATAAAGCGCGGAAGATCGCCGATGTATTTATCTTTACCGTCTCTGTAAGACAAACGGCAAAAGATTCCCAACACCTTCAGATGGCGCTGCAGTCCCATCCACTCAACATCTTTCCAGAAAGCTCCGAAATCTGCCGGAACCGGCAGTCCTGCTTTTCTTGCTTTATCCCAGTAACGAATCGTCCAATCAATGATTTGATGTTCTTCCCAAGAAATAAAAGCGTCACGGCAGAGACTTGCAATGTCATAGCTGATAGGTCCGTAAACTGCATCCTGAAAGTCCAGAACACCCGGATTATCCACAGACTCCGGCATCAAATTTCTTGGCATATAGTCTCTATGAACGTATACCTTGGCCTCACTCAAATTCTTAGCAATAATCAGATCAAAAGTCCTCTCCAAAAGCTTTTTCTCGAGATCGGACAATTCCATATGGAGATGCTTTTCTAAAAACCATTCAGTAAACAAATTGATTTCTTTTCTTAGAAGCTCGGCGCTGTAGGGCGGAAGGACATCCGGTTTGCTGGCAACCTGAAGTTTGACCAAGGCTGTTGTTGCATCATCCATGAGCCGGTCGGCATTATCGTGATCTAAAACATCCAAATAGGTTTTAGTTCCTAAGTCGGAGAGCAGCATGAAGCCGCCTTCATAGTCGACCTCAAAAATTTCCGGAACGTTCAGACCGGCAGTCTTCATAATCTCATCAACCTTGACGAACTCTTTCATGGATTGCTTTTCTTTCGGACAATCCATGATGATGTAGCTGCGGCCGGTTCCCTGAATACGGAAATATTGTCTGAACCCTGCATCTGAGGAGGCATAAGTCAAAGTCTCCGGCTGAAGACCGTAAGTCGGGGAAACCAAAGCGAGCCATTTGTTTAATTGTTCACGACATTCCATCAGAAAATACCTCTTTTCAGAATAAGCAAGACAACAACTATTGCCTTTATAATTTAGCCACCCAATTCCGTGCAATTCTAATGACTCGACTTACCCAACGGCGAAAACTTGTTACCAGAGTTGTGAATGTGACGCCTGTAGCTGCTTCTATTGCCGCCCTCTTTTTTGTTGCGGCAGGCTCTGCTGTGCGCGCTGAAATTTCAGCTTACGGCACAGCACTTCCGATTAACTTAAACATGGCGCGTTCGCTTGACGTAAACGCTCCGACCGACACTGATGATACGAATATTTATCTTCGTTCTCATCAGATGCACTCTATCCCTGAAGAGCAGATTGTTCTGACCGATGAGGCCGAAGTCCGAAAAGCAGGTGCTGTCCTGAAGGGAGACAAGATCACTTATACCTTCTCAAAAGATGAAGTGTATGCGCAGGGCAATGCTCTAGTTGCACGGCAAGGAACAGTATTCGAGGGTCCGGAACTTACCTATCGTCTTGATGCGGAAAGCGGAAGCATGCCTAATGCTAAGTTCCGTTATCTGCCTAATAATGTTCGTGGTTCCTCTGATGAAGTCCAATTGCTCGGCGATGGTAATGTGAAGATGTGCAACGCCATGATTACCACTTGTAAAGAAGGGGATAACTCATGGTGGATTGAAGCTTCCACCCTCGATATTGATCAACAAGAAGAAACGGCAGACGGACGTAACGCCCGTCTCTATCTCGGCGGCGTTCCTATTTTTGCCTCACCTTACTTTACTTTCCCGATTGGCGAGAAAAGAAAGAGCGGCTTCTTGACACCGAAGATGGGTGCCAACTCCACGTTCGGTTTCAATGTTGAGATTCCCTATTATTGGAACATTGCCCCGAACTATGACTACACCATGGTTCTCAAGCCGATGTCAAAACGCGGCTTTATGCTCGGCAACCAGTTCCGGTACTTGCAGCCGACCTTCGGCGGTCAGCTTGATTATGATATTTTGTTCCATGACAGAGAAACCAAAAAGAAGAGATATTCTCTTGCTTGGAAACACACTCAGCGTTTGTGGGGCGGTGTAGGACTTGGCGTAAATTATCAGAGAGTCTCCGATGACAACTACATCTCAGACTTCTCCACGAACTTAAGGCAGTCTAGTGAAGACGTTCTACCGCAGAATGTCTGGCTGAGTTATGGAAAAACATACTGGAGCACATCTCTGGGAGTTTATAAAAACCAAACTTTAAGACCGGATAACGAGTGGACTGAACAACCTTACGAAAAAATTCCGGAATTTAATTTCCGTGCGTATGGCGCCGACGTGAAAGGCTTCTCGCTTCTTTCCAACTTTACGGCTACACGTTTCCGACATGGAAACAACTTCAATTACAGAGGCGAGCCGATTGGAAGAACTCGAAGCGGAGACGGAAACCGTGTCATGCTGAACAGCACCATCAGCTATCCGATGATGGGCTCTTATTGGTTCTTAACACCGTCGTTCGAATACAGCATGGCTTGGTACGGTGACATCACCGGCCGTAAGTACAATTCCGGCAACGTAGATATCTATAAGAACTCTCATCGAACCATCCCGATCTTCACGCTCGATTCCGGATTGGTCTTTGAGAGAAATACTATGGTCCTTGGACGAGAGACCGAGCAAACTCTCGAACCCAGGTTGTACTATGCTTACATCCCTTATCGAGCCCAGAACCACTTGCCGAACTTTGATTCGTCATTGGCTGACTTGAACTTTGCTCAGCTTTTTTCTCCTAACCGCTTTATCGGTTACGACCGTATTTCCAATGCCAATCAGCTCACGGCAGCTTTGACGACCCGGTTTATTGATTCTCAGACCGGAAAAGACTGGTTCAGCGCAACCGTTGGTCAGCGTTACCACTTTACCGACGAAAAAGTCGATATTTACTGGAATGAAATCAATCGGAAAAACCTCAAGAGCGATATTATCGGCATGACCGAATTCACGCTCATTAAGGATTGGAAGGCTGAGCTTGGGGTTCAATACTCCACTCTGTGGAAAAAATTCTCTAAAACAACTGCCGGTGTTCGCTACAACCCTGCGAAATACAGCAATATCGGGTTGTATTATCGTTATAACTACGATCCGACTGATACCAGAGAGGCTTTTTATAACTCGAACATCAAGCAGCTTGACCTCTCGTTCCAATGGCCGGTCACCAGAGACTTGTATGCCCTTGGCCGTTACAACTATTCAATTCGTGACAAAAAAGTCATTGATTCTTTAATTGGTCTTGAATATCGTGAGGGGTGTTGGATTTTCCGCTCAGCCATTCAAAGATACGTACGCAGTGCTGGGCGCACCACAACCAACTTCTTCTTCGAGTTAGAGCTCGTTGGTTTAGGCGCTTTCGGATCAAGCCCGATTGAAGCACTCCAACAGAGTATTACCGGCTATCAACCTCTCAGTCCCAGACCGATAGAAGTTGGAAGATATGATTACTATGAATAAAACAGCAATGAAGAAAATTAAACTTCTGAGTTTGGTTCTCAGCATTTCTCTAGCTGCTTTAGCCAGCGGACCGGTGTCCGCTCAAAAAGCCGCTAAGCAAGAGACCCAGTCGACCTCTAAAATTATTCCCGTTGACAGAATAGCCGCCGTTGTTAACAACGATGTCGTCACAGAGATGGAACTGCAGTCCCGCGTTCACCAGACCGCTTTGAATCTGCGCCGTCAAAACATTGCATTGCCGCCGATGGAAGCTCTGAGAGATCAGATTCTGGAAAGAATGATTCTGGAAAGAATCATCGAACAAAAGGCCAGAGAAACGGGCGTACGTGTTGACGACAATATGCTTAACTCGGCTATCGAACAGATTGCTGCCAACAACAACATGACTGTTCCTCAGTTAGAAAAAAGACTGTTGGCTGACGGTATTACGTTCAATAACTTTAGAAAAGAAATTAGAGCCGATCTTCTGACTCACCGCTTACGCGAGAGAGAAGTTGATGACATGGTGAAGATTCCGGAAAGCGAAGTCGATCAGTACATTAAAGATCAACTCGGACCTGAAAAGCGCCGTCAATACAATCTGCAGAGAATTGTAGTCAGCCTGCCGGAAAATCCCTCCAGAGAGCAGTTTGAAGAGGCTCAGAGAACAGCCAACAAAGTTCTAGAAAGTGCACGCAAGGGCGGCAACTTCAGCCAGCTGGCTGCCAGATACTCTCGCTCTCCTGACGCTATGGAAGGCGGGAACATGGGATGGAAAACTGCCAATACGCTTCCTCCTCCGCTTTTCGACGCCCTTAAGAACGCAAAAACCGGCGATATAGTGCCTCTTCGTGCGCAATCCGGATTCCACATTTATAAGGTCTTAGGCAGCCGAGATCCGGGAGATGCTGCGGAAGTTCAATCCGTCAAACAAACCCGTGTTCGTCAAATCTTTATGCGTCCCACAAACATCACACCTGAGAACGTTGTTGTTGAACGCATGAAGAAGATTAAGGAAAGAATCGAGAGCGGCGACTCTGATTTTCAGACCCTGGCCCGTCTTCACTCTGCCGATCCTTCGGGCACTCGCGGAGGAGATCTAGGTTGGATTTATGAAGGCGACGTTCCTCCGGAACTGGAAGCAGAAATTAATAAACTTCAAAAAGGCCAAATCAGTGAACCGATTAAAACTCCTTTCGGCTATCACTTGATCCAAGTTACGGACCGACGTACACAGCAAGGCGTTAATGAAAGACTTCGCAGTCAAGCCAGAGACAATCTGAGAGAACAAAAAATCAATGAAGCGACTCTGGATTGGGAAAGACAACTAAGAGACCAAGCCTACGTTGATAAACGTATTGCTCGCCCTCAGGATTAACATGAAGCGCCTGGAAAAACCAGGCGTTTTTTACTATGGCACTTGTATTAAAAAGCCACAAGGCTAAAAAGAATTTCGGACAGAACTTCCTTCACGATGATTTCTGGATTGAAAAAATAGCATCCGCAGTTGATGCTCAGCCGGGCCAAAACATTGTTGAGATTGGTCCTGGACAGGCAGCTCTTACACGCTTGATGATTCGAGACGCAGGCTGCGTTACCTGTATCGAAATCGATAAAGATTTAGCCCAGTGGCTGCAAAAGAAGTTCAAGCCTGAAGAACTGGCTCTTATTGAAGCTGATGTTCTTAAAGTTGATTTTGCTCGCATCAAGCCGGGAGAAAAAATAAGGCTCGTCGGCAATCTTCCGTACAACATCTCCAGCCCTCTTCTCTTCCGCTTAATGGAATTAGCAGACAGAGTCATTGATCAGCATTTCATGCTTCAAAAAGAGGTTGTAGACAGAATGGCAGCCACACCGGGCCATAAGGCCTTCGGACGTTTGTCAGTCATGCTTCAGCACCGATACAAGATCGTCAAGCTTTTTGACGTTCCCCCTGATGCCTTCTCTCCTCCTCCGAAAGTCATTTCTTCCGTCGTGCGGATGATTCTTTTGGAATCTCCCCTTCCGGTTAATGAAAAACTTTTTGAACGGGTGACGGCTCAGGCGTTTTCGATGAAGAGAAAAACGCTGAAGAACAACTTTGCCAAATATTTTGGCCCGGAAATTTTAGAAGAAGCGGGCATTGATCCCGGGGCCCGAGCAGAAGCCGTAAGCATGCCGTCTTTTGTAACTTTGACCAATTTATTGGAGAGCAAAGGCATCCTGCTTGATGATTGCGTCTCGGCGACACAGGAATAACTAAATTGATCATTCGGCTGTTCCATCCGACATTTCAGCGGGAGAACAGCCTTTTCCTTACACTTTCTTCGACATCTATCGAACTGAAAACGTGTTGTGATAAGGACTGAACCTATTTAACAGGATCGCAGATGTGGAAAGTTTTTAGTTTTGCTCTGCGCTCCATCGCGTCCGGACATTTTTCCAGAACTTTGTTCCAGAAATTTGGGCTATGGTCCAAATAGTACAGATGGCAAAGCTCATGAATGATGACATATTCACACAGGTTTTCCTCGGTCAAAACCAATCTCCAGTTGAGATTGACATTGCCCAAGCATGAGCAGCTTCCCCATCTAGTCTCGGCCGAAGAAAGTTTGACCTTTTTAAGTCTTTCTTTGAAGTAAGGATCCTTTTCAGCAATTTTATGAATCAAGTCCGTTAAGTAAATACGTGCCCAATACTTCACAAACTCTAAAGCAGCCTTATAGAAAATCGCCTGATCTACCTCTTCCGTTGAAAAGAAATAAAAGGTGTTCGTCGACTCGTCAAAAGACTTCCTTACCTTCTTGGAAGAAATCTCAATTCTGACAGGGTCTTGGATGCCAACAACTTTGATGCACTTATTCTCCCAAGCAGAAAGCCACGGCTCACGAATTCTTTCATGCTTCTTATTGGGCGCTTTGTTGAGATTTTTTTCTATCCAAGCTAAGTGGGTCTCGATAACCTTTTCAATACACAGTATTGGCTCATAATGAGGAGCTCTAACCGTTAATACACCGTCAGAGATAACTAAGCCAATCGTCTTTCTTGTTGACCTTTTCAGAATATATTCAAGAGACTGTCCATTTAAAAGTATTGTCCTCTTATAGCCATTCTGAGCTTTCTTTTTGGGCTGGACTTTCCTTTTTGGGCCAGCTTTCGGTCTTCCCGATCCCGGAGTCAGAGGTTGGCCGCTCATCACTTTATAAAAATCCTCCCCGAGGACGTTCTCCTCCTCTTCAGTAAGAGCTTTCTTCCCGCCTTTATATTGATCGAATAAGTTCCAGGAATTCTTCTCTTCTCGAAGTTGAAGCCAGAGTTCAAGCAATTTTTTCGGATTGAGCAGATCTTTATTGATTAGATCTCTAATATCGAACATAGACTTCAGAATTAAGGTTTATCAATGACCTTCATTTGAGTTTCGATCCAGTTCTGAACTTCATCATTAAGTTGAGCAACGGTCTTTCCTTCAGGACGAATTTCAGGTCCGAAAATAACTTGGATATGACCCGGATAAATAATGAAGCTTCCCTTCGGCCAGCATCTGCCGGAATTCAAAGCAATAGGCACGACAGGAGTCCCGGTATCAATGGCGATTCTTGCACCGCCGGATTTGTATTTAACAGTCTGCCCCGGTTTTGTACGAGTCCCTTCGGGGAAAAGAACTATAGCCCAGCCTTTTTCAAAATACTTGGGGGCTTCTTCTTTAATATGCTCGAATGCAGCTTTCCCGTGACTGCGATCGATGCTAAGCATTCCTAAGGAGGCCAGACCCCAGCCGAAGACCGGAAGCTTATGAAGTTCTCTTTTGTAGACGAAACTGACTCTGCGGGGCACAAAACCAAAGAGAGCCAGAGTTTCCCAACCGGACTGGTGTTTGCTTAAGAGAACGACGGGTCCCATGTTTTTAATGGAATCCATATTCTCAAAACTGAACTTAACATTGCAGATGCCGCCCATGGCTTGAATAATCCATTTGCACCATCCCCTAACAATGTCGTAACACCTCTCCTTACTGGAAGAAAAAAGAGAGGCGGTAAGAAGAATGAATCCTGCAATCAAGATGCTGACTGCAAAGACGAACCAAAACAAAATAGAACGAACCAAAGCAGTCAGCTTCATGATCAACCTCTAAAAGAAATTAGGACGCCAAGCAGGAGAGCTTAGCGACTTGGTTCATTGAACGATGCAGCTCTTTGAGCAAAGCGAGACGATTGCGTCTTACAGCTTCATCATCCACATTGACCATTACCTTGTCGAAGAAGGCATCAACCGGAGCCTTGAGAGGAGCTAGAGCAAGGAGAATAGTCTCATATTCGCCTTTTTCAAACTTACCTTCAAGATCTTTATTGACTTCAACCAATGCCTTATAAAGGTCTTTTTCTTCTTGCGCTTCAAGAAGGTTTTCGTCAACACTCTCAGGAATGCTGTCTTTGCTCTTCTTCAAGATATTCTCAATTCTCTTGTTTGCTGCACTTAAGCTGGCTGCCTCTTCGAGTTTTCTAAAGGCTTGCAACGCTTTAAGGCGAGCAGAGATTTCACGAAGATACTTCGGTTCTACGGAAAGCACCGCCTCCACTTCAAGAGCTTGGGCACCTTCTTCTTTAAGCATGACTCTGAGTCGGTCATAGAAGAAGTCTTTGAGCTCGCGGGAAGCATCTTTAACGCCGTCAATCTTCTGCTCTTCAGCCACGGCAATAGCAATCAAATCATCCAAGCTTAGCGGAAGATCTTTTTCAATCAACATCCTCAAAACACCTAAAGCATGGCGCCTCAATGCAAACGGATCTTTATCTCCGGTTGGGATCTGACCGATACCGAACAGACCGGTTAATGTGTCAAGCTTGTCTGCCAATGCCACGGAAAGGCTTTCGGGAGTGCTCGGCAATTCACCGCCGGCATATCTCGGATAGTAGTGTTCCTTAATAGAAACGGCTACGATCGGATCTTCTTTGTCATGGAGAGCATAGTATTCGCCCATGATACCCTGGAGCTCTGGGAACTCACCGACCATCAAAGTACGCAAATCGGCCTTAGCCAATTTGGCGCCGCGTTTCGCAAGTTCGGGATTTGCGCCGAGCTTCTCAGCAACTTTTTCAGCGATGTTTTGAATTCTTTCGCTGCGCTGGAGCTGGTTACCGAGTTTGTTGTGATAAACAACATGTTCCAAGCCCGGAACCCTGGAATCCAAACGTTCGAGCTGATCCTGTTCAAAGAAGAACTTGGCATCGGCAAGTCTGGCTCTGACAACTCTTGCGTTACCCGACTGGATAGCAGCGCCGCCGTCTTTGGCATTGATCTGAGAAACTACTAAGAATTTATTGATAAGCTTGCCGTTCTGATCACGCAGGGCAAAATATTTCTGGTTTTGCTGCATTGTCAGAATCAAACATTCTTCCGGAACTTTCAAGAAATCTTCATCAAATGAAGAGACATAAACGACCGGCCATTCAGTTAAGGAAGCAACTTCATTGACCAAGTCTTCCGGCATGATGATTTGTGCATTCAGATTTGCCGCTTCGCTCTTTAAAGCAGCAACCATTTTGTCTTGACGCTTCTCAAAGGAAGGAATCACCTTGCCCTGTTCTTCAAGCTGGCTTTCATAGGTGTCCGCGGAGTTTATTGTCAACAAATCTTTGGTGTGGAAGCGATGGCCTGCCGTCTGGTTTCCTGCTTTCAAACCGAACAAAGAGACGTTCAATACTTTATCGCCATAAAGAGCAAGCAAATGTTTTACCGGACGAACAAATTCAACGGTTTCTCCATTAGCAAGCTGATAGCTCATCACCTTTGGAATCGGAAGATGAGTTACTGCATAGTCGAGAGCATTTTGGAGGTCTTTCTCCAAGCTCTCTCCTTTCTTAACGCCTTCATAGTAAAGCTGGTCTTGTTTGCCGTCATTGACAACCTTAAGTTCAGAGACGTCAGCTTGTACACCGAGAGCAGCTAATTTCTTGGTCAAAGCCGCGGTAGGCTTGCCGTCAGCACCGATACCAATCTTGCTTGGAACCAATCTCTGGCTGAAAGGTTTATCAGGAGAATCAGCCAAAACGTCAGTAATGTAAACAGCAATTCGACGCGGAGCACCAAAGGCTTTCATCTTGGAGTCCGGCAGCAAAAAGTCTGCCTTCTTTAATTGAGTAAAGACTTCCTGAGCAAAAGCATCTGACAATTTTTTCAGAGCCTTCGGAGGGAGCTCCTCTGTTTGGATTTCTACTAATAAGGAGTTCATTTTTCTTTACCTCTTAGCCTTCTTTGGAACACATTGGGAAGCCCAAGCGTTCGCGGGAATCGTAATAACTTTGAGCCACGGAGCGGGAGATCTGACGGATTCTGCCGATATAGGCAGCACGTTCAGTAACGCTGATAGCGCCTCTGGCGTCTAAAAGATTAAAAGTGTGTCCGGCCTTCAAAACCATTTCATAAGCCGGCAAAGCTAAATTCAAGTCCATCAGGCGCTTGGCTTCGCTTTCGAAATAATCGAACTGCTTTAAGAGTTTTTCCGGATCGCTGGCTTCAAAGTTGTAATGACTTTGCTCAACTTCGTTCTGGTGGAATACATCACCATAGGTCAAGACATGTTCTTTTTCTCCGTCGGACCAACGGGTATAAACCAAATCAAATACGTTGTCGCAGTTTTGGAGATACATACTGAGTCTTTCCAAACCGTATGTAATTTCACCTGTAATCGGTTTGCAAGGAATACCTCCGACCTGTTGGAAATAGGTGAACTGAGTAACTTCCATGCCGTTCATCCAGACTTCCCAGCCTAAACCCCAAGCACCAAGAGTAGGATTTTCCCAGTTATCTTCTACGAAACGGATATCGTTGACTTCCGTGTCAATACCGAGTGCTCTGAGAGAGCCCAAGTATCTGTCAACGATGTCTGTTGGAGAAGGCTTTAAAACCACCTGGAACTGATGATGCTGATGAAGACGATTTGGATTTTCGCCGTAACGTGCATCTTTTGGTCTGCGGGACGGCTGGACGTAGGCGGCTCTCCACGGTTCCGGACCTAACGCTCTTAAAAATGTTGCGGTATGAGAGGTTCCGGCTCCGACCTCCATATCAATAGGCTGAAGCAAGGCGCAGCCCTGCTTGTTCCAATATTCCTGCAAGCGCAGGATGACTTCTTGAAAGGTAATCATAATCTTTTAGGTAAGGTGAACTCTGAATGAATTCATGACAATCTGACTATTTTAATGAAATAAAAGGATGATTAGCATCGGAGGGCAAGAAAATCCTCCTCCTTTTCCGCACGCATACTTCCGCTCAGTTATTTCCGTACTGAACTCATCGCTTTAACAAGACTCAACAATGCCAGATCGCCGTTTCGTCTTGTACCAACCATCAGGCTTCCCGGCGGTGTCTTCCCTAAGTCCACAGGAAAGGCGATAGTCGGACCGCCCCCGATTGCCCACCAATCTAAATATTCGGAAGAGACGATATAGTCGGCATCATATTTAAGCAACAAACTTTCAATAAAGTCGTTTGCCTTCTCTATGTTGCGATTTGCCAATTCCTTCTCTTTCGGTTCAGGCATTGCGAAGGCATCTTCCAAACGTTCCATCCCATACCGATGAGATTCGGGTCGGCTACGGTACTTCTCGACTAATTCTCGGAAACTCTTCGGTTCAGAAGCACTTCCATAACGTTCCAGAAACTTAGTCATATCCCGATTAATGTCGCTTGAGCTGATCTCTTTATAGTCAAACACAATTTGAGGCGTCTCAAGTTCAACTACAGAGATTCCAAGATCAGCCAACCGGCTAAAAAAGCTTTTCAAGGAGGGAGACACTTGTGAGCTATTCCTTAGGAAGAGGAGCCTAGGGCACGTACGGATGAACGGTTTGGAACAGAAAGAGAAATCAAATGATTGTGGATCGGAGGAATCGTGGCCTGTCATCGACAAGAAAACTTCTTTAAGTAGTTCCGGATTTCGTGCCAAAACGCCCGGAGCATCGAAAGAAGAGGATAAAGGTATGATTCCCGTTCGAGAGATTGAACCTCGTGTAGGTTTGAAACCATACACCCCGTTATACATTGCCGGAATCATGATGCTGCCCCGCGTCTCTGTCCCCAGCGCAGCGTCACAAAAACCTGCGCTGACTGCTACGGCTGAACCAACGCTGGAACCTCCGCAAGGAAAACGACCGCCGTAGGGATTTCTTCCGAATCCGCCCAGTTCCGAATACCCTCTTTTCAAAACCGATGAGGTAACGAAACCTGCCAGCTCGGTCAGATGAGTTTTCCCAAAAATATCAATGCGTAAATTCTTTCTCAACTGTTCAATACAGAAAGCATCCGGCAGTCTGAGGTTCTTTAAAGCAAAAGATCCGGCAGAAGCCGGCCAATCTCGAACGCCGATGTTGTCTTTAACAAGAAGATGGATTCCGCAATCTACTTTAGGATTTTTGTAAAAACGAACGGCATGCAAAACGCCATTAAAGGCCTGAATCCTTTTTACCATCTGAACGGTTGAAAGGTCCCTGTTTAACGGATAAGATAAGTTTTCCATAGGTTTGAGTTTCTCGTATCAAATCTCTCCCATTATCTTCCTTTCTTCTTCATTAGCGGCGCGGCATACGGGATATTTCTTGCATTGATTGCGTATAAGGTATTTTCTTTTACTTGTATTCAATGGAAAACGGCGGCCTAAATTGAAATCTGCAATACCTTCATTTTTTACCCTTAGTTAACGAGTTTTTAATTTATTTTCAAATTTTTTTGGCTCATCTGGGGCATTCTCTCCCCATAATATGAGTAACTTAGTTTGCAGAAAAAGAGAGATTTTGTGAAAACAAAAATTTTAACTTGCCTCCTCAGCTTAGGATTAGCAGCCGCACTTCCTACAGCCTCCTGGGCAGATTCTTCAGTCAAAGAAACCGTTACCGTGGACATTCAAGTTCCTGCAGCGTTGCGCGGATTCGTTCCCTTACACAACCCGGTGGCAATGCCGAAGGTAAGACTCTTTACCAAAGACGGAGAAGAGGTCGATTTAAATACATATCACGGCAAAGTTCTGATCCTGAATCTTTGGGCATCATGGTGTATGCCATGCATTCAAGAAATCCCGGCATTAGCCAAGATGCAAAAGAAACTTGAAGGTTCCAACGTAATGATCATGGGAGTCAACCTTGAACAGACGACCAATCAAGTTCTGAAATTCCTTGAGAAGAAGAAGTATGAAGGATTTCAAACTTGGCTGGACCCCACAGTGTCGGTCCCTTCTGCTCTGCCTATCAGCGGTATTCCCACAAACCTGATCCTCAATGGAAACGGAGAAATCATCGCAATGGTTGCCGGTTATGCCCAGTGGGATGCCCCCGAAGTTGCAAAGTTTCTCAAAGAACTAGAGAAAAAGTACAGCAAACCTTCTTCTAGTGCTGAGAAGAAGCTGTAGGCTTGCGGCGCCAAGACAGTCCGATTCCTGCTGCCAATGACAAAAGCATAACCAGAACCGAGGGCAGATCGCCTAAGCTCGCATAAGGCGTTGGCTTCCCGATTGCCGCTGTGACGGCCACGTCAAGCTTTCCGGGAACCATGAACGGTAGCCGAGCAATGATCTGCCCCTTTTCATTAATAGCTGCCGTAGCTCCCGTATTAGTAGCACGCACAATCGGACGGGCAAACTCTTTTGCTCTCATTCGAGAAATACTCAAATGCTGAGGCAAAGCTGCCGAATCACCGAACCAACCGAGGTTAGATAGATTAATCAAGATACCCGGGGCCTCGCCTTTGTTCCACCATTGTCTGATAGTTTCGCTGAATAAATCTTCATAACACAGGGTTGGCGCCACTCTGACCTGCTCTACAACGGTAAAAGGTTCTTGAGAAACATTTCCTTCCTTAAGGTTGGCCATTGGAATACCCAGCATATCGATGAACCAACGAAAACCGAAAGGCACGTACTCTCCGAACGGAACTAAGTGTTTTTTAAAATAGAAGCCGAACTTACTGCCTTTTTCAATCAAAATTGCAGTGTTGGCATAACCGCCTTCCGGGGATCGGATAAATGCGCCCAATATCAAAGGATTGCCTTTTTCTTCCGTTACTTTTGTCAGCTCTTTAAGCATTTTTGTCGGCAGCTTGTCAAAAGGAATCGGGAAAATAGTCTCAGGCAGAACAATCACTGCATCTTTTTTAAGACCCGGAGCACTCATCTCTTCCGTATATCTTGCAAAAGACTGTTCCGTCCCCATCGGAGAAAATTTTTCGTTCTGCGCAATCCCGCCTTGAATCAAACGGAAATTGACAGTTTCTCCCGGCTCGCTCCAAGTCTTTTCTTTCAAAACAAAAGCCGAGCCGAGAAGAGCAAGGAAAGCGACAGCAACCAAATTAGCCGTCCAGATATCCCGTCTTTTCATAGAAAGAACGAAAAGACAGATAAGTCCTGCTGTCAGTGCGGCAAGGTAATTAATGCCGGTTGCACCAATCACGGGCGCAAAAACGCTAAGAGGTCCTTCGATGTGAGCGTAGGCACCGGCTGCCCAAGGAAAACCGGAAAGAACCCATGTGCGAAGCCACTCTGTTAAAGCCCAAGCTGCTGGCGTAATCAACAGGAAGAAAACCCAGTTTTTTCTGCTGCGATCCCTTAAGCCCAAACCTGAGAGCAGCCCGGCTACTGCGGGAAAAATTGCCAGCAAAGAAGCAAAAGCCACGACCGCGATTCCCGCGACCCATGCAGGCTGGTAACCATAGTCATGAATAGAAAAATAGATCCAGTAAACGGAAGAACTAAACCAGCCTAATCCAAATAAAAATCCCAGAAAGGTGCTCCGAGCAACTGAGGAGGAATACAAAAAAAGAAAAAAGATTCCGGCCAAGCTCAAAAGTTGAATTAAAGCCCAGTGCGGTGCAATGGAAAAACCTTGAGCTCCCCCTAAGACGAGTGCAAATCCGCAGATTTCAAAGAAATTAATCTTTCGAGTCATTTTGTTCGTCGGTTTTTTCCGGAACTGACTCCGGTTTCGGCTCCTCAACCTTTTCGACTAAAAGCATCTGAACTTTTCGGGCCACCGCTTTCGTAACTTTGAAACGATATCCTCCGATAATCACTACTTCTCCTACATGCGGAACGTGTTCAAGCTCATCAGAAATTAAGCCTCCGACAGTTTCATAGTGATCATCAGAGAAGTGTGTCTCGAAATGTCTGTTGAACTCTTCAATATGAGTAGAAGCTTTGACGCGCCACTTCCCCGGAGAAATTTGAATAATGTCGTTGGCAGTTTGATCAACATCAAACTCGTCGTCAATTTCTCCGACAATTTCTTCGAGTACGTCTTCAATCGTTATGAGACCGGAAACTGATCCGAACTCGTCCACGACCAAAGCTAAATGGTTTCTTTTCAGCCGAAATTCTTTAAGAAGGATGTCAACCGGCTTGCTCTCAGGAATAAAAACCGGAGTCCGAAGATGCTCGGAAACCTTGTAATTGGGATCTACGAAAAGTTTCAGAAGATCTTTCGCAAGCAGAATTCCTACCACATTGTCTCTATCCCCATCAATGACAGGAAAACGAGAGTGACCGGCCGCAATGACCTGCTTAATCCAGTTCATCGGGTCATCGGAAATGTCGATGACCTGCATTTCCGTACGGGGGACCATGAGATCGTCAGCTCTCAGATCGGCTACCTCCAGCACCCCTTCGATCATATGGAAAGCATCATCGGTTAAGATTTTCTTTCCGTGAGCGTCTTGGAGTTTTTCAATAAATTCTTCTTTGGTCTCAGGATGTTCGTGAAATAGTTTTTCAGAAAGCTTCTCAAAAAAAGAACGGGGTTTTTGAACAGGTGCCGGGTTGTCTGACATATTTTTTAACTTTTGAACACAATAGCTCGATGATATAGGAAATCCTATTGTTTTTTCACAGCAAAAACTATACGTAGTTCCTATCGGGATATGGAGGTTTGAAACCCAAATCCATCACGATTTCGGTTTCTTTGCGCTCCATCACTTCCGCCTCTTCGTCATGCATATGATCGTAGCCCAAGGCATGAAGAGCTCCGTGAACGAGCAAATGTGCTAAATGCTCCTCCAATGATTTGTTCTGGTCCAAGGCTTCTTTTCTAAGGACAGGAACACAAACAACCAGGTCAGCTTCCACGACAGGTTCTCTAACATAATCAAAAGTCAGAATGTTGGTCGCGTAATCTTTTTTACGGTAGCTGTTATTGAGTTCTCTGCCCTCTTCTTCATCAACGAATCGAACCGTCACCATGGAATCCGAAGCCAAAGCTTTCTTCAGCCATCTCACCATTTTTGAGCGAGACGGCAAATCTTCAAATTTTGAAAGCTGTTGAAAAGAAAAATTAAAAACGGGAGATTTAGTCTCTTTTTTCACCATTTTTTTGTGCTCTGTCATATGCCTCTACAATCCTTGCAACCAAAGGATGACGTACTACGTCAGCCGCCGTAAAGTAGGTGATGGAAATGCCGCGGACATCTCTCAAGATATTTGCTGCATCCATCAATCCGCTTCTCTGGCCTCTCGGCAAGTCAATCTGAGAGGAGTCGCCGGTAATTACCGCCCGGGATCCGAAGCCGATTCTCGTCAGAAACATCTTCATCTGTTCCGGAGTTGTGTTTTGAGCTTCATCCAGAATTACAAATGAGGAATTGAGAGTTCTCCCTCTCATGTAGGCCAAAGGAGCAATTTCAATATTTTGCCGTTCAAGCAAGCGCTGAGTCTTTTCAGTTCCCAATAAATCAAAGAGCGCATCGTACAAAGGACGAAGATAAGGGTCGACCTTTTGAGAGAGATCGCCCGGAAGGAAACCGAGTTTTTCACCGGCTTCGACGGCCGGACGAGTCAGCACGATTCTTTCAACTTCTCCCTTTTCAAACGCATCGACGGCCGCCGCGACAGCGAGATAGGTCTTGCCGGTTCCTGCCGGCCCGATACCGAAAGAAATATCATGACTCATGATATTTCTGATGTAGGCCCTTTGCATCGGTGTACGGCCCGTCAAACCCTTGCGCCTTGTGCGAAGTTCAGGAGTCGGTTCTTCCGTAATCTCTTCTTCGAGACTTGTCTTGGATCCGACAAAGTAAAGCTGAATATCTTCGGTACCTAAGTCGCCGGCCTTATTCTGAGCCGCTTTTGCTAAATCGGAAATAGCCTGTACACCTTTCCTTGCCGCTTCCAGCGGGCCTGCCACGGTAAAGACAGAACCTCGCCGAGAAATGTCGACATTGAGGAAAGTTTCAATCTGGGCAATATTAGTGTCCATCGGACCGACCAAACTTGCCAGATCGCTATTGTTAATGTCTAAAGAAACAGAAAGCTTTTTTAAATCTTCTTTTGATTTGGTTTCTGCTTTGCTTTTATTCATGGATCTCCCCGCCTAATGTATGCGGATATACATCAGTTATTTTGAGACTAATCATTTTACCGATTAAGCTCTCGTCCCCATTAAAGGTAACAATTCTATTGTTATCGGTTCGTGCACTAAGCATATTTTCTCCGCGCTTGGCCTTACCAACCACAAGCACTCTCTGAATGCTGCCCACCATAGATTGGGAAATTTCTTGAGCGTGTTTGGTATTCAATGCCTGAAGTCTCTGCAATCTCTCAAGTTTCACTTCCTGCGGAGTGTCATCGGGCATCTCTGCAGCCGGAGTTCCCGGGCGCGGAGAATAGACGAAGGAGAAACTGGCATCGAACTTCACGTCCTCAATCAGTTTCATTGTTTTTTCGAAATCTTCCGCAGTCTCGTTTGGAAAGCCCACGATGAAGTCTGTAGCAATACAGATATCCGGACGAATCTGGCGG
This sequence comes from uncultured Turicimonas sp., assembly GCF_902477955.1. Taxonomy (NCBI): domain Bacteria; kingdom Pseudomonadati; phylum Pseudomonadota; class Betaproteobacteria; order Burkholderiales; family Sutterellaceae; genus Turicimonas; species uncultured Turicimonas sp. The sequence continues at coordinate 57,897 of NZ_CABSJB010000013.1, forward strand.
AGCTTTCTGATGATAGATTTGTACTCGAGAACGGTATAGCCGCGCTTCATACCTGCCAGAACTCTGTCGCTTCCTGCCTGAACCGGCAAGTGAACGTGATTGGCAAGTTTAGGAATCTTTCCATAGGCTTCTATCAGTCTCTTAGAGAATTCTTTCGGGTGAGAAGTTGTATAACGGATACGTTCAATTCCTTCAATTTCCGCAACGTATTCGAGAAGAAGAGCAAAATCCACAATTTCACCGTCAGGATCTTCTCCGCGGTAGGCATTGACATTCTGACCGAGAAGAGTAACTTCTTTTACGCCTTGTTCGGCAAGCTGAATAATTTCAAGCAGAACATCTTGCAACGGACGGGAGAATTCTTCTCCGCGTGTGTAGGGCACAACACAGTAAGAACAGTATTTGCTGCAGCCTTCCATAATGGAAACGAAAGCCGTTGCCGCATCGGCGTGCGGTTTAGGAAGATGGTCAAACTTCTCAATCTCAGGGAAGCTGATATCTACCTGAGGACGGTTAGTTTCTTGGCGTTTTTTGAGCAACTCAGGAAGTCTGTGGTAGGTCTGCGGCCCGAATACGATATCAACGTACGGAGCTCTGCGAATAATATTTTTGCCCTCTTGACTGGCAACACAACCCCCTACTGCAATTTTCAGCTCGGGTTTTTCTTTTTTCAGTTCTCTGGCTCGGCCTAAATCAGAGAAAACCTTCTCCTGAGCTTTTTCTCGGATAGAGCAAGTGTTAAATACGATTAAATCTGCCTCTTCGATGTTATCGGTTGGCTGGTAGCCGGCCTTGGAGACAGCAATGTCAGAGATTTTGCCGGAATCATATTCATTCATCTGGCAACCGAAAGTCTTAATAAAAATTTTCTTCGCGTTCACGGTTTATATCCGGTGGCTAATAAGAGACGTCAAAAAAGCAGGACGTCGATTCTGCTAAAAAGGTGCTACATATAAGGGTGCTTCAACTTGGAAAATCTCCTCAGGATTTTCTAAATTTCTTGCCGTTAAAGCACCGCCCCAAAGACAACCCGTATCTAAGGGATAAATGTTGGGCCATTCTATCAAGCCTAAAGTTGACCAATGGCCGAAGGTTACTTTGTCCTCGGCTGTTTTTCTATCGGGATACTTGAACCAAGGAATCAGTTCCGATGAAGTTTCTGCCGGCGAAAGCTTAGCGTCATAATCCATCTCGCCGTTTGCGGTGAGGAAACGAGTACGGGTAAGAACATTAATAATCGCCCGTAATCTTTTGAATCCTTCAAGCTCTTTACTCCATTGAGTCTTGCCGAAGAGTTCTCCCATATTTTCCTGCCAATTATCCGAGCGCAGATAATCTTCTACTTCATGAGCCAATTTTAGTGTCTTCTTCTTGTTCCATTTCCAATGACAGGCAGCATGGACACAAAGCACATTTTCTACATCCAGAGCCATCGGCCAAGTCCTGATCCAGTCCATTAATTCTTTTGCATCCGGAGCATCGAAAATTTCCTTAATGGTATCTTTTCGGTGAAGCTCTCTTTTACCGGCATAAACGGCCAGCATATGCAGCTCGTGATTGCCTAGAATGCTGACCGCATGTTCTCCCAGTCCCTGAATGATTCTCAAGGTTTCTAACGACTGGGGACCGCGGTTGACTACGTCACCTATAAAAACAATATTGCTGTCCGAGGGAAGTTTGGCAAGAAGCTCCTTCAGACTTTGTGCGCAGCCATGCACATCGCCGATAGCGTAGGTACTCATAAATGTCTTACGATTATTCCTCAAAATAATTCGGAGCCGTAAGGTGCAGAATTCCGACCTTTTCGGCTCCTAAAATAGCTTTTTTCAAGCTAACTATGCTATCAAAAAATTATTTCTGTTTTGTTTCAAAGAACTAGCCGTTTCAAATACCTACAGTTTTACGTTATTTTGCCGCACTCTTCTTGGTTTTTACTTTAGAAGGCATCAAGGAAGTCACCATAAAATTCCATGCCTCTCTTTTCATTTTGGGAGAAACAAGATCGACTCCGAATTTGTGGGTGTAAAAAAATCCTTCCAATGCCATAATTCCAATAAGAAGCGCAGTTTGTTTTTCCTTAGGCGCTTGCTCAATTCTCTCAAAAAGTTTTTGGTACCACTCTTTGACGGGCCTCATCAGCTCTTCATCTTTACAATATTCAGACAACAGAGAAGTACCGACGGCTGCCCAACCGTGATTGTCTAAATCGAAGCTTCTGAACCATTGGATATAACCGGAAAGCAAAGTATCAGAAGGCTCACCTTCAAACAGTTCTTCATGTTTATTGAGCTGCTCATCAAGGTGATGGACGTAATTCTCTAAAAGAGCCGTCTGAAGTTCTCTTTTACTTTTGAAGTGGTAAGTGCATGCGCCTTTGCTGAGCCCGGCCTTCCTGGCCACGTTATCCATGGTCAGTGCACTAATTCCTTCGGAAGCTACAAGAGCATTTGCCGCTTCGATAATAGATTGTCTGGTCCTCAGAGCCTTATCACTTGCCATTTTGAATTTCCTTCAAAGTTGTTCACGGTCTCCCACAGGAAGATACTTTATCTCATGGGTTGACATCCTCCTCTTCGTGAACGAAGAGGATTCCCTACCACCACTACAACAGCCGTAGCCTATTGTTG
>NZ_CABSJB010000014.1:0-60347 GCF_902477955.1 uncultured Turicimonas sp.
ACGGCTTCTTCGGCTCCGTCTCAAACAACGCCTCTTGTAGAGTGCATTGCGTATCTGCTGACCTCGATGCTGAAGATTGATAAAGTACAAAGCATGATGCCCTTTGTTTTTCTCTTCCCGCACCAGAGCAATACCTGTCTCTTTGGAACCCGGATCAATCTTGATAAGCATCGGTTGGACAGATGAGTTTTCCAGTTCTCGATCCGTCAGACGGATTGTAAACGGGAAAACCTTATGGACCCGTGCCCGTCCTTTTTTCAGGAGTGTCCTTGCTCTTGCCGGATGACAGGGCATCAGGCTCCTGCCTTTCCTATCTAATACAAATACAAATGTCGTCATAAATAAATTACCTTACGGTTACTGGACTTGTCTTCCGACTTGTCCGTTACAAACACCTTTCGGTATTGTTCCCCTCGCCAATGTTGCAGAGCGGCGTTTTGTTCCGAATCGTTTCGTACTTACCCATAGCTTGTCTGCTTTCGGAACTTTCAGGGTCCGGAGCTGAGGAAGCACCCCGGAGTGAGTCTTGAACCTCTTTGCAACTTAGTCAGCATTGCTGACTGAAGCTGGTCAACCAGACTTTTGCAAGCCTCGGGCTTTTAGCCCGGGGTGGTTGACCATTAGCCGCTAGTATTTTTTCTGGTGCCGATAACGAAACGTCCTTCCCGTTTTACTTTGGCAACATCTACGATCCAGACGAAGCTTTGGAAAGGGGCTTTTTCGTCAATCATGAGAGTAAGAAGCCCTTCAGGGTGCTCATCAAGAAAGGCAGGCAGCTCTTCCTTAGAAAGAACCTTGTCATTGCAGAGAATGGTTCCTGCTTCATTGACCTGCAGAACCAATTCCTGATTGCTTTTCTGAACCAAAGAATTTTCAGCGGCTGGTAATGTCAAATCAATGACCGGCCTGCTGAAAGTCATGGTCATGACAAAGAAAATAACAAGCATGAAAATGACGTCAATTAAAGGCGTCAAATCGACTTTCGGTTCTTCATCTAAATCATCAAACATGAATTTTGTTCCTAGGCAGAGAGGGCCTGTTTTCCACGGAGTACGCAGGAAGCCTTCGGATGTTCGCAAACAACGGAAGCTGGAGAAACAGGCTTGGCCAGTTCAATAGCTCGATAACTGTATTCCACAGCTTCAATCCTCATTTCTTTAACTTTAAGGAAAAGATAGTAGTAGGCCATAAGAGCCGGGATGGCAACCACAAGGCCCATTACTGTGGTAATAAGAGCTGTCCAAATCCCCGCAGCTAAGAGAGCAGAATCCGGTGAGGCACTTGCGGCGATGGTTTTAAAAACCTGAACCATTCCTAGGACCGTACCGAGCAGTCCAAGCAGCGGGGAGATGGCTGCGAAAAGCTTGAGCCATGTCAATGCATTATTAACCGGCTTGAAGTTTTTATGAAAGAGATAAGAGACCTCGGCGCGGATATCTTCAGAGTGAGCACTGTGAGTTGTGACGATGTCGCGCACAATACAAATCAACGGATTTGTGCTAGCTCCGAATTTGTCATGAAGTTCCTGAGAGGAAGAGCGGTCTTTTCCAATCTTGGACTTCTTGAACCGGCGCAAGACGCCTTGCAGATAAATCACATTCCAGATGGTAATGTAGCAAGCGGCGATGCCGACCAAAATCAACATCACTCCGGCGCCTCCGATGAGGTCATATATCTCTTTAAAGTTCATCTTCTCTTCCTATGCTTGCCGGGATTTGAAAATCTCAAATGCCCATTGAGCGGCTTCTCTTAAATCTTTGCTGTCCGGATGTTTGTTGGCTTCTTCCAGTCTCAGTCTGCGTTCCTCGGTCATTGGTTTTCCTGACATGCGGGTCATGATTTCAATGATTTTCGGATCGACTTTTCCTTGCCACAAACGCAGATCAAGCAAAGACGGTTTATGAATTTCATTTTTGACTTTCTGAAGGAATCTCATTCCGCCTTCATTGTGCGGATCGCCTCCGAGGGTGCCGAAAACAGCGACCGGAACCGAACCAGTGGATTCATAGAATTGCTTCCAATCATTGTCGGGAACCCCTTTGTCGCACCAAAAACCGCAGAATACTAAGTCATAGTCTTCAGCTTTTTTGTCGGTAGGAAGCTTGACGCATTCGCTATTAGGAATGGCTTCCGCAATACTTTTACCGATTTTTTCCGTATTGCCTGTAATGCTGGAATATGCAACGAGTACTTTCATATCGAATCACCTAAAAGAAGATTGAAGAGCTAAAAACTGCTCTTTTGCAGATTCGATTAATTTATGCTTTTCTCGGCCAACATAAAAGCTGTAAGCGCATTTTCCGTCTTTATCAAAGAAGGCGACAAAATGACTTTCTCTTCCCATAAACGGCATGGTGATAAACCCGATCTCAATAATGTTTTCGTATTTGAAGTGGCCTTGCAGCGGGCTTTTACCGCCCATCAAGTTGTAGTAACCCATGGCTTTTTTGCCGCAAGCCACTTTGGTTTCTACTTCAATGACGTTTTCTCCTGCAATCACGATAAATGTTGCTTTTTCCCACTGAGAAATGCTTTCCCAAACTTTTTCAAAATCTTCTCCCGGAGCAAAAGTACAAGTTTCTTTAGGCAGGTGATGTGCCGCTTCAAGGGCCGAGCAGTTCAGTGCGGAGGCCAAAGAGTCCAAAGTAACCGGACGGCCGGAGTTGATAACTTCTTGAATAACTTGCTGTGGGTCTTTATTTGTCATAAAAATCCTATAAATCAATTAATAAAAGGTTGGTTGGCAGTTTGAACTGACAGCGGTAAATGTAGAGCAGTGTCACAGATAAGATCTACCAGCTCTAAATCATGGGTAATCACAAGGACGGCTTTGCCTTCTGAAGACAGTTTCTTGAGGGCGCCGGCAATCCTTTTTAAATTGGCTCCGTCTAAGCCGCTAGTGGGCTCATCGAGAATAATGACATCTGGTTTTTTGGCAAATGCACAAGCGATAACGAGTCTTTGTTTCTGACCTCCCGAAAGAGAGTGCGGGTGGCGGTCTCTTAGCTCCTGCAGATCGAAGATGCCAAGAAGCTCTTCGGCTGCATCGTTGCCGCCTTTGCATCCGGCTGCTTCCAAGCTGGCTCTCAATTCCTCGAAGACGGTTCTCATGTAGAGCTGATGATCAGAATTCTGTAAAACAACCGCGACGTGCTTTAAGCAGTCCTTTTGACGGATTGTCTTCCCTTTAACCTGAAAAGTGCCGGATTTGGCTTTATTCAGTCCGGTAATAAGCCGTGCCAAAGTTGTTTTGCCTGCACCGTTGTCTCCGAAAATTCCACAGATGCCTTGCTGGAACTCGAGAGAAGCGTCCGTGATGATTTCAGGCTGGCGAGGATAGGAAAAACTCAGCTTAGAAATCTTCATGATAGGTTTGCCCGAAGACATTTTGGCCGGTAGAAGACGGCGCTTGTCCGTGACTTCGAGTTTTCTCAGGCCGTATTTTTCTCTAAATTCAGTATCTAAATCCGAAAAGATGCCCTCCCGAACCACTTTACCTTTTTCCAAGACGATCACTTTATCGACAACATCTTTGAGCCAGTACAGACGGTGATCTGCAATCAGAATGGCAACGCCCTGAGCTTTAAGTTTTTTGATTTCTTCGGCCAATTCCAGGGTTGCTTCCGGATCCAGGTTCCCTGTGGGCTCATCCAGGATTAAGGCCTTCAGAGGTTCCATCATGAGAGAGGCAAGGCCAACTTTCTGTTTTTGCCCTTGCGACAGTTCATGAATAGTGTTTTTAAGAAACGGTTTTAAATTAAAACGCTCTGCGGTTTGTGAGAGTTTTGTTCGGATTTCCTCCGGATGCAGCCCTTTGCATTCCGAAATGAAGGAAATCTCCTCTTCAACTCCTAAAGCGAAAAATTGGCTTTCCGGATTTTGGAACAAAGTTCCTACTCGGTGCGAAATATCGCAGAGCTTTTCCTGCAGATTGTCTTTTCCATCGATGCAAATGGTGCCTTCTACGTTGCCTCCGTAATAATGAGGACACAGCCCGTTAATCAGCCTGATAAGCGTCGATTTGCCGCATCCGGAGACACCGGTGACGAGAATTGCCTCTCCGGGACGGACCATAAAAGAAAGGTTGCTCAGGGCAGGTCTGTCGCTGTGCGGATAGGTGTAAGTTACGTTCTTTAATTCAATCATTATTTCATCAGGGCCGGTGAAATGTTCGGAAAATAAATTTGCAGAATAACGGCGGCAATAAGGACAGCCACGGTCAAAGAAACGGCGGCGTAGTCTTTCTTAGTGAAAGACTGCGGAGCCTTCTTGATGGCAGAAGTATTTGCGTTAAGACCTTTGAGTTCTGCGGCAATGCCGAGTTCATCTCCTGTTTTTAAGGCTCTGATTAAGAGCGGTGTAAAAAGAAGTCGAGTCGTCTGAAAGGGATGAATCGTCATTGTCCAAGGATTGATGCGGTAACCACGGATTTTGAGCGATTCCCAGATTTGTTTAATGTCGTTAGTAAACGTTGGAATAAAACGAACGATGACGGCGGCAGGAAGATAAATGACGAAGGGTAATTTAAGCTTCTGCAGCGAATTCAGAATCTGCTGGAGTCTGCCTGTAAAGGCTAGAGGCAATACGACATTGAGCATGGTGAACGCTCTCATGAACGGAACAGCTAAAGATTTTAGCTCCATGCCTTTTCCCATCATAGGAAGAAAATGAGCTAACAGCAGGCCGAAACAGCACGCAATGGCCATCATTATCAAGAACAGAAGGTACGACACAAGGATGAGCTTAGGCCTTCTGATCATCAGTAAATACAAAAATGACGCCCCAAAAAGAAAGCACTGTGCGTGAAGGGAAGAGATGGCTACTGTCATCACGGATGCCAGAGCCGTAATTATCATCTTGACGCGGATGTCCACTGCGTTAAGCAGAGATAAATTAGGAACGGATGAGGCCTGCATGTCGCAACTCCTTAATTGATTTGCTGCCTGTCCACAGGCCGATTAAAGAACCGATATAGCCGATGATGACTATGGGTACTACCGCAGCCATCATGGCGGGAGATTCCCGCATCATTAAAAACGAGATGCCGAGAGAGCCGAACTTGCAAAGTAAATCAAAGCAGCCGACACCCCAATAAACAGCTCCCGGGAGGTTGTTCTTCTGAATAAAACGCATCAGAAGCTCAGCCATAACAGCCGCTAAAAGCATCGGCGGAATTAAAGTTAAATTTCCGCCGAGGAGCAGGAAGTTCACAACTGAGCTGACGATGACAAAAAGGCAGAGAGTGCCGGGTCTGCAGACTTTGAAGAGCATTACCACCAGCAAAGTGGTAAAAACCATATTCTTTAGCAGCAGCGAAAGAGGATTCATTCCGCCTCCAACCATGGCAATTAGCACGGTAGAGACTTTTGCAGTTGCTGCAAAAACGCCGATGATGATAAGTTCACGGGCAGACCACCTCCCACAGAAGTCTGCTAGGCGCGATGTTCGGGCCTTTTTTAAAGTCATTGTTGTCATGATTTTCAGCGGAATAAATTACATTTTTATTAATAACGGGCTGTCAGCTTGAAGTTGAATCTTCTGCCCGGCTCGTAAATGGAAGTCTCATAACCGTAAAGCTGGTTGGTTATATTGAGAACCTCAAAGTTTGCGCTATAGGCTTGCTTGGGACCGAAGTGATAAGCGGTTGCAAAGTTCAAGGTGGTGTAGCCTGCAATACGAGTGGTTTCTTTAGTCGAGAGTGAGTACGACTTCTTCGCGGTACTGCTTCTCAAATAAGTATCCGTTGTCCATTTGCCGTTAAAGAGCGGGTAATTTGTTCGCAGACCGTAACGAGCGGTGAATTCAGGTGTACCCGAGGCGTAGGTTGAGGTACCGTCAGCCCATTCGGTTTTTCTCTTGATCCAGGACAGAGAGAAATACGGATTAAGGTTTTCCGTTGCTCTCAGGTTAAGAGAAAGTTCTGAACCGAATGTCTTTGCTTTATCGGCATTGACGTATCGACTGATCCCACTATCAGCATCACCGACGATTTCTGTAGAAATATAGTCATCGGAGAGGTTGTAAAACAAAGCCGCATCGATATCCATCAAATCAGTGCTGTAGCGGGCTCCGATTTCAAAATTATTGGACTTCTCGGGTTTGAGGTGAGGATTGCCATAGACGGTACCGCCTCCCATGCTGTTAATCAAGAATTTTTCCTGCAGGTTAGGGACACGGAATCCTTGGGCCCACTGAGCACGCAGGGAAGTGTTATCCAGGCCTTTCCAAATCAGGCCTAAATTGAAAACAGGACGGCTGTTGTTTTCGCTGCCGGGAGTCCCTGAATCATTGACCGGAGTGTTGTTGAAAATCGTGGTTCCCGCCGGAGTAGTTTTATAACCGTTTCGGAAAGAGCTTGCCTTGGAAAGTTCAGAACTGACCCAGGTATAACGTACCCCGTAATTCAAAGATAAGTCATAGGGCAGCGTGGTTTCCATCGCGGCAAAAATCGCGTTAGTCGTTTCTTTGCCCTTTACATAACGGTCTGTAACGTAAGCTTGATCAAGCATCGGGCGAGGCATTCCGGTCATTCTCATGGACATTGTAAAATCAGCCTCGGTATTTGCCGTCAAGCGATCCTGAGCAAATTCATAACCGGTAATAAGAAAGTTGTTGTCTCCTAACTGCCAATCCGCCTGCAGGCTGGTTCCTAGAGTCTTAATCCTGTTGTCAGCATGAGAATCTGTGATGACGTTTGTAGAAGATTTCGGGCTCTTCGAAGATTGGCTCACGTAGTTCTGCATCAGCTTGTGATTTTTTTGCCAGTAGCCGTCAACTCGCAATCTAGTCAGATACTCGTTGACATCTTTGACTTCGGCAAACAGGCTAATTTTGTCTCTTCTCCATTTCGGAATTTTGACGAAGAAGTCGGAATCCGGGTCGTTCTCATAGGTCCAGCTGGAAGAATTGATTTTGGAATCAAAAATGTCCGCATGCATGCCGACCGTGAAATTATCTGTCAGGTCATAGCTCAAGAAGGCACCGAGGTTCTTTTGGCGGAAGTCGGTATTCTTTTGATAACCTTTCGGAGTTTTGATGTTGCCGTGGCTTTGATAGCCGGCATCCAATTGATATTTAAATCCTTTTGCACTGCCGCCTAGGGAAACGGATTCGCTCCAGCCGTGTCCTGCACCGTTCCAGCCGACAGAAGCCTCCGCCTCAAAAGGTTTTTTAGAGCCTTTCTTGGTAATGATATTGATAACACCGCCGATAGCATCCGACCCGTAAAGTACTGAGGCAGGGCCTTTAATCACTTCAATTCTTTCAACGGAGGAAGGGTCAATGAGAAGGGCAGGGCCCGACATAGACTTATGTTCGGAGACTTTCTGGCCGTCGATGAGAATTAGGCTACGGTATTCGTTTTCTCCTCTGATTTTGATACGTTTCAGACCTTGGGAACCATCGCCTCCAACCTCTACGCCGGGAACGTCTGCTAACAGTTCTCCGATATTTCTTGCGGAAGAATCACGAATTTCTTCCGCGGTAAGCACGGAAACGCTCATCGGAATATCAAGAAGCTGCTGTTCAACTCGGCCTGCTGTAACCTTGATTTCACCGGTCTTATGCACTTCTTGGGCATGAGACAGGGACAAGTATGCGCTTAAAGTAGCGGCGCAAAGAACGCTTAGTTTGACAATGTTTTTCATGATATTAGAGAAGAGATTTAATCTGATTAAGAAGATGTTGGTTCATGCGGCCTTGCCAGAATTGGCCGGCAACCGTCAACTCATAGCGGCTTCCGATTGGGCTAAGCAATCCCGCCTGGGTCCAATTTTCTACCAGCGGTTCAAAAACGTAGAGGAGCTGAGGAGTGAATTCCGCAGCTAATCTTGACGGATCTAGGAAGTTAAGTTCAAGCTGTTCTGCAACGGCTCGGCATAATTGCCAATGCGGAGCCGGTTCAAGCATCATAGAGACCGGTTTGATGCCTTCTTCTACTGCTTTTTTCCAAGTATCCGGCGTTCTGTCCATCATATATGCATAGCCGTCAATATTGCCGCCCGCTCCCGGACCGTAAGCTAAACAGTCCGAACGAGTTTTGGCGTAATAGTTGTAGAAGTTGCGCTCTCTTGTATTTGCAGCCCAGTGGCTGATGGATAGGCGGTTCCATCCCGCTTCTCGCATGCTTTGTACTGCTTCAGCGAACATATGGGCACGAAGTTCGTGATTCGGACCGGCCGGAAGTTTTCCGTTGGCAATGTACTTAAAGAGCGGAGAGCGTTCAAAAACGCGAAGCTGATAACAGTCCACTCCGTCTAGGTTTAATTCACGGCTGATGGCGAGATCTTCTTTCCAAGTTCCCATGGTTTGGAAAGGGAAGCCGTAAATCAAATCGATAACGACAGCTGCTTGGTTGAAGCGGGTGAGGCGGCTTAGTTGAGCAATAAGCTGTTCTTTAGTCGAACGGCGGCCGACAGCTTGGCGAACTTTGGTGTCAAAAGTCTGTACGCCTAAGGAGAAACGGTTTGCGCCGCCTTGTACTGCAGCTTCCATCTTCTCTGCATCGAAGCCGGATAATCTGCCTTCATAAGTGATTTCACAGTCATTGGCCAGCGGAAGGTACTGACGAACCGCTTTAATGACGCGTTCGATATCCGCGGCTTCAAGAGCTGTCGGCGTACCGCCGCCGAAATAAACCGCATGCACCGGTTCATTTTGCTGAATAGGCTTGTCAGCCCAAAGCTGAAGTTCTTTGATAAGAGTGTCGGCGTAGGCCTTGCTTTCTTCTTTGTTTCTGTAAGGCTTGATATAAAAAAGGCAGTACAGGCACCTTGTTTCGCAGTAAGGTACGTTGATGTAGGCGACCGTCCTTCTGGTGCGTTTGCGGGAAGTCAAATCGGAAAGAGTTGACTGAACCTGAGCCGGAGCAATCGGACTGCTTTGCAGTCCGGGGTGAATATCGATAGACTCAGGAAATGCGTCGACAAGTGGATTGTCGGATATGTTGGCTTTCCAAGAAGGAGAGTCAGAGTCTTTTCTCATCATCTTGTTAAATTTAACGATCTTCGTTTTGTCCGATGAGACGCCGCTGATTACTGTCATATAGATTCTGCTTTTAAAAATGAATGAGAATGATTATCATTAAGGCGGATATTAATTGAACAATTCTATTAAGTAATTATCATTCTCATTAGAGATTTCCCTAGTAAACAGAAAGGTGGTGTATTTTTAATAAGGATAACTATATGATTCTTAACTAAAATTAGGTTAGGTAAGAATAAAGAGTGAATTTTTATATTTTAGAAAAAAGTTATTTCCAATTATTTCCTCGTTTACTCAACTAAGACTTAAGGCGGGGTTAATATTGTTTTGTATATGAGTCAAAAATTTCTTTTACCGGCTCTTTCGTTAGAAAAAGTTTCAAAAACCTTTTATCGAGGAAACGAGCCGAAACAAGCCTTGCGTGAAGCTTCCTTCACAATAGAACAAGGCGATTTTTTTGGTCTGTTAGGACCGAACGGTGCCGGCAAGAGCACGCTTATCGGAGTTCTTGCCAAGACGGTTAAGCCGAACTCAGGAACAATCAAGGCGTTGGGTTTTGATCTAGAAACGCAATGGCGTCAATTCAAAATGTGCCTGGGTATCGTCCCTCAGGAAATCACGTTTGATCCTTTTCTTACAGTTTACGACACGCTTCGTCTGCAGAGCGGCTATTTCGGTCTTCGCGGCAATCAGAAGTGGATTGAACGGCTGCTGGATGTTTTGGACCTATCTGATAAGAAAAACTCCAGTGTGATGAGCCTTTCGGGCGGAATGAAAAGACGCGTTTTGATCGCTCAGGCTATGGTTCATCAGCCGCCGGTGATTGTGCTCGATGAACCGACGGCAGGAGTGGATATCGCGCTGCGTCACCGTCTGTGGGAATTCATGGCAGACCTTAACCGAAAAGGACATACGATTATTCTTACGACACATTATCTGGAAGAGGCAGAGAAGCTTTGCCGTAATGTCGCTTTGCTTAATCATGGAAAAATTGTGACCTTAGAGAACACTCAAAGTTTGCTCAAGGAATACTCTAAAGAACGCATTTTGTTTTCTTTGCCAAGCGAACTGCCGAGGAATTTTCCTATCAATTGTACGAAGCTTTCTGACGGGTCTTACAGTACGGCCTACGGCAGTCCGGAAAACTTACACACGCTTTTAAATGAGCTTTCAAAAGCCGGCTTAATGCCGGAAAAACTTGAAATTGGAAAAGCAAATCTCGAAGAAGCCTTCATAAGGATTACAGGCAAATGACACAATTCAAAATAGACCCGAAACCATACAGCAGAGGTGCCGCTTTCCTTACCTTGTTGGAAAAAGAAGTCCTGCGTTTTAAGAAGATTGCGATTCAAACGATTTTTGCACCGATCCTCATGGCTGCTCTTTATTTGGTCGTTTTCGGGCAAGTGCTTGGAGGACGTATGCCGACTTTCGAAGGCGTAAGTTATATTCACTTCCTAGTTCCGGGCCTGGTCATGATGTCTCTGCTGCAGAACGCTTTCGGCAACAGCTCATCTTCCATGCTCTCGGCAAAAATTATGGGAAGCCTTATTTTCATTCAACTGCCTCCTTTTGCAGGGTGGGAGCTTGGATTGGCGATGATAGGAGCTTCCGTCGCCAGAGGACTGATAGTGGGAGCCGGAGTGTTGCTGGTTTCCGTTTTTTGGTCAGCTCCTCCTGTAGATCATATTTTATGGGTCGTAGTCTTTGGATTTATGGGTGCGGTTCTGATGGGCTCTCTGGGGTTGTTAGCCGGTTTGTGGGCCGATAAGTTCGATCAAATCGGAGCTTTTCAAAGTTTCGTTATTCTTCCGTTGACTTTCTTATCCGGGGTTTTCTATTCCATCCAGCAATTACCGGGAACTTTGCGTACTCTCTCCCAATTCAATCCGTTTTTCTACATCGTTGACGGATTCCGCTATGGTTTCTTTTCGCAAAGCGATTTCAATCCATGGATAAGTCTAAGTGTTGTCTCCGTATGCGCAATTGGGTCTGCGGCTTTTGCGGTTTTGCTTATGCAGCGTGGATATAAGATTCAAAAATAGGTCTTTTTGCAAAAAAGAAATAAGGCAGCGAGTAGAATTTTTTGAGATGAACTTTCACTTCTGAGATTTTAGGATAGATGCTTACCTCACTGGCACTTATTTTTCTTTTTGGTTTGGCAATCGGGGCTGCCTGCAAAGCGATAAGAGTACCTGCAATCATCGGCATGATGCTTACAGGTATTGTGCTCGGACCGCAGGCTCTCAATTTGTTGGATCCTAAAATCCTCAGCATATCGCCGGACCTCTGGAAGTTGGCGTTGGTCATCATCATTATCAAAGCAGGACTGTCCATAAAAGTCTCAGAACTTAAGCAGGTTGAACGTCCGCTCTTCTTGCTCGGCTGCATTCCGGCACTTTTTGAAATTGCTGCCTTTTTCTTTTTTGCACCCTATTTCTTCGGCATTTCGAAACTCGAAGCGTTGGTAATGGGTTCCGTATTAGCTGCCGTTTCACCTGCAGTAGTTATTCCTCGAATGGTGATGTTGACCAACCGTGCCTACGGAACGGAGAAAAGCATTCCTCAAATGATTATGGCCGGAGCAGGGCTGGATAATGTTTTCGTCATCATGCTTTTCTCCACATTTCTTGGCTTTACTCAGGCCGGACATACGGAACTCGGGAACTTCATTCAAGTGCCGATTTCGTTGGTTCTTGGAATGGTGGTCGGTGTCGGGGCCGGATTGCTGCTCAGTTGGTTCTTTGAAACCGCTTACGCTGTAAAGCACTACGTCCGGAACAGCCTTAAAGTAATGGTGGCCCTAGGGGTAGCCTTTATCCTTATTGCTCTGGAAGGATGGACCAAAGAAATTGTCAGCGTTTCGGGACTTTTTGCAGTGATGAGCATGGCGTGCACTTTGAATTTCAAAGCTTCATTTGCCGTCACCAAAAGACTGTCAGAAAAGTTCAGCAAATTGTGGTTGGCAGCTGAAGTCATCTTATTTGTGACGGTAGGGGCTGCAATTGACATCAGCTATACCCTAAACGCCGGACTCGCGGCACTTTGGATTGTGTGTATTGGGTTATTGCTCCGTTCTTTAGGGGTTGTTTTGAGCCTGCTGGGCACCAATCTCAATTTTAACGAACGACTGTTTTGCGTTCTTTCTTATCTTCCGAAAGCGACCGTGCAAGCTGCCATCGGTTCCGTCCCGTTAGCAATGGGACTTCCTTGCGGGCATCTGGTACTTTCCGTTGCAGTGGTTGGAATTTTCTTTACTTCCTTCATCGGAACCATCGCAATCGATGGGAGCTATCAAAAGCTCTTGCAGAAGAACTGATTCTCTCATCTCAATAATGTTTCTAATTTTCATTTTGATGGACTAGTTGCAATAGCGATGCTCAAATTCGCAATAAACACCTGGGCTGGTTGAGAATCGGTCCGATAAAGGTACCAAGTTTGGACTTTTTATTTAATCGAAGACTCCGGACCAAGGTAGACTCAGAAAAACATTAAAGGCGTTTGGAGATTGAGTCCAACGTTGAAATTTGTCCTGTTAGAGAGAACAAAATGATAGATTACCGCATTGAGCATGACTCCATAGGCGACATAAAAGTTGATGACAGCAAATATTGGGGAGCCCAAACGGAAAGAAGTTTTGAGAACTTCAGAATTGGTATCGAAAAGATGCCGGAATCTCTGATTCGTTCCATGCTGTATTTGAAGAAAGCCTGTGCAGAAGTTAATTATGACTTTAGTAAGCTGGATGAAAAGCGCAAAAATGCCATAGTCCAGGCTTGCAATGAATTGCTTGCCGGCGCGTTGCCCGGGAATTTCCCTTTAGCCGTTTGGCAGACGGGTTCCGGTACGCAAACCAATATGAATGTGAATGAGGTGGTCGCAAATCGTGCTACCGAAATTCTTAACGGAGATTTTCGATTTAAAGACAGACTGAGCAAAGATGAAGTTGTTCATCCAAACGATCAGGTCAATATGTCTCAGTCTTCTAATGACACGTTCCCGACCGCACTGCACATCATGACGGTTCTGGAAGTTACTGGCCGCTTGTTGCCTGCGGTTAAAACACTCCGTGAAGCTTTAAATCGTAAGGCTGAGGAATTCAAAGATTTAATCAAAATCGGAAGGACTCACCTGCAGGATGCCACACCTCTGACTTTAGGTCAGGAATTCAGCGGCTATGTTTCGATGCTTGACCATAATGCTGAACAAATCAACGCCGCACTGCGTTTTTGCCGTGAATTAGCTATCGGGGGGACGGCTGTTGGAACAGGTTTGAATTCTCCATTTGGATTCGGGACCAAAGTATGTGAAAAATTAACCGCAATGACAGGCGAGAGGTTTGTCAGCGAACCGAATAAATTCCATGCCCTTACATCGCAGGACGGTGCCGTATTTATGCATGGAGCGCTGAAGTCCTTAGCGGCTAATCTGATGAAAATTGCCAATGATATCCGCTGGCTAGGGTCAGGACCTCGCTGCGGTTTAGGTGAAATCAATCTTCCTGCTAACGAGCCGGGCTCTTCCATTATGCCCGGTAAAGTTAACCCGACACAAAGTGAGGCCATGACTATGGTCGCCGTACAGGTGATGGGAAACGATAATGCAGTTGGCATTGCAGCTTCTCAAGGTAACTTTGAGCTCAACGTATTCTTGCCGTTGATTGCTTATAACCTCGATCAAAGCATTCGTTTGCTTTCTGATGCACAGAATTCTTTTGCAGTTCACTGCGTTGAGGGGATAACAGCAAACCCGGATAAATTAAAAGAGAATGTTGAGCGCTCTTTGATGCTAATTACAGCGTTGGCACCGCTAGTGGGTTATGAAAATGCGGCAAAAGTAGCAAAGAAAGCCTACCACGACAATATTTCTCTTAAACAAGCCGCTCTTGACTTGGGAGTATGTACCGCCGAGGAATTCGATAGCTTCGTTAATCCGAGCCATATGCTTCAGCCCGGATACTAATTTTCAAACGTGGTCGCGGAAAATAAAGTAAGCCGCACCCAACATGCAAAAGGCCGCCCAGAGGTAATCCAGCTTGAGCGGCTCTTTCATGTACAGTACCGCAAACGGGACGAAGATAGACAGCGAAACAATTTCCTGAAGAATCTTCAGTTGGCCGAGAGACAAAGAGCCGAACCCGATTCTGTTGGCGGGAATCATGACTATATATTCGAAAAAAGCGATTAGCCAACTGGTAACGATGGCCACCCACAGAGGAGCGCTGCCTAGATTCTTTAAATGAGCGTACCAAGCAAAGCTCATGAAAGTGTTAGAAATCAGAAGCAGGAGAACCGTTTTAGCGACCGGCGGCATCGAGTGCCATAATTTAATTAATGTTTCCATTCTTTTTCGAATAGTTAAGCCATAGCGAGAGTGTAATTTGGAGAAATTAAGAATCGCAGATAGAAAGAAACTTTTTTACCAGACAGATTCGTAAAAGAAGTTAAGAAAGGATGGTCGGAGTAACAGGATTCGAACCTACGACCCCTGCGTCCCGAACGCAGTGCTCTACCGGGCTGAGCTATACTCCGACGCTTTTCCAAGAGGAATTCCAAGAAACTCAAATTGCTTAAGTTCCGAAAATTCTTAGAAATAAATAAAAATGGTCGGAGTAACAGGATTCGAACCTACGACCCCTGCGTCCCGAACGCAGTGCTCTACCGGGCTGAGCTATACTCCGACATTTTTTAACTGTTTAGAGGAATTATAAATCTCTCTCCACAGTCAAGGAGAGCAATTTTATCAAAGATTCTTTATAAAGGGAAGGTTTTAAGAAAGAAATTGCATCTATTCCGGAAGAAACAATTTGTTTTGCGGTGAGTACGCACTCTTCAATTGCTCCTGTCTCTTCAAGAATGCGAGTAATGGAGTTGAGATCTCCTTCGCCTCGTTTAACTGCTTCTTTAATTTCTTTGGCCTGCTCCTCTGAACATTTCCTTAATGCATAGATCAAGGGCATCGTCATTTTGCCTTCACGCAAATCTGCACCTAAGGCTTTGCCGGTTTTTCCTTCGTCTCCTCGGTAATCCAAAACATCATCAATAATTTGGAAGGCTGTTCCTAAGGCTAAGGCGTACTCGGTGAGCTTTTCCTCTTCTTCTTTGGTTGCTCCTCCAATCGTTGCCGCCATCCGGGCTGCTGCTTCGAATAGAACGCCGGTCTTTCTTTCAATGACTTCAAAGTAGCGTTTCTCGTCTACAGTGGTGTCGTGAATGTTAAGAAGCTGAATTACCTCGCCTTCGGAGACTCGATTGACGGCACCGGAGACG
Organism: uncultured Turicimonas sp.; assembly: GCF_902477955.1. Taxonomy (NCBI): domain Bacteria; kingdom Pseudomonadati; phylum Pseudomonadota; class Betaproteobacteria; order Burkholderiales; family Sutterellaceae; genus Turicimonas; species uncultured Turicimonas sp. Next base: position 15,252 of record NZ_CABSJB010000014.1, read on the forward strand.
ATTTCGCAGATTCGGAGGTTTTTAGTTTTGACCATTAATTGGAAAGCGCGGGAGTACATGAAGTCGCCTACCAGAACCGCAGCTGAATTTCCCCACTTAAAGCAAGCTGTTGGTTTTCCCCGTCTGAGATCGCTTTCGTCGACGACGTCGTCATGCAGCAGGCTGGCAGTATGGACATATTCGATCATCGTCGCTAGGAATATATGTTCTTTTCCTTGATAGCCCAGTGCTCTGGCAATAAGGATAAGAATCAAAGGTCGCATTCTTTTGCCGCCGGCAGAAACAATGTAATCACTTATCTTCTTTATCAGAGGAATATCACTTTGCAGATCGCTAAGTACCGCTTTCTCGACTTCAGCTAAATCAGAAGCGACGGGTTCAATTATCTGTTTTACTGTTTCTGCAACGTGTGACATTGCTCCTCCTCCTAGTTCTCAACCAATGCATATTACCGAATTTTTTCTGGGAGTGAAGAGGTAAAAAAGAGGTTTTGAGTCTAAGTTTGAGATTGGAAACAGAAAATATCGCAGACAAAAATTTGTTACTCTGAAATCAACAAAATCTTTAGCTTCTTAAAATCGAAGGGAATCACCTATCTATCAAATATGAATATGCGGCTCTGGCGGTTGCTACACTTCGAATTCTCAAAACCTTTTTTCTCTAGGAGCACGACTAATGACAATATTAATTAAGCCGGAACAAATGGCAGAGAGCGCAAAGATCGGCATGGATATCCGTCACAAAATTCATGAAGAACCGGAGCTTGGTCTTTGCTTACATAAAACTCAAGAGAAAATAACGAAAGCTCTTGCCTCTTTTTCTTTGAATGAAGTGTATGAGTATGTTGGAGGAAAAGATGTGACCGGCGTAGTTGCTGTTATCCACGGGACAAAACCAGGTAAAACCATCGGACTTCGCGCAGACTCCGACGCACTTCCGTTAGAAGAAAAAACCGGTGCTCCCTGGGCAAGTCAAGTCAAAGGAAAAATGCATGCTTGCGGGCATGACGGGCATGTCGCGACACTTCTGACGCTTTGCCATTATGCAGCCCAGCATCGAGATTTTGCTGGAACATTAATCGCTATTTTTCAGCCCGGAGAAGAAGGTTTTGCCGGTGCAAAACACATGATTGCTGACGGCTTGGTAGAAAGATTTGGTATCGATGAGTTTTATGCACTTCATGCCGAGCCAAGCCTTAATCTCGGCGATGTCGGTTTTATTCCCGGATACGCTACTGCAAATGCCGACAAGTTTGAAATCACCTTCAAAGGAAAAGGCGGGCACGGCTCTCGTCCTCATATGACAAAAGATCCGCTGGTGGCAGCTTGTGAATGTGTATTGGCACTCCAAACGATTGTAGCTAGAAGTGTGGATCCGATGAAAACCGCGGTAGTTTCTGCCGGATGCATTCAAAGCGGATTTGGAGATGGTCCGAGCGTCGTTCCACAAGAGGCAAAGATATCGGGAACTGCCAGATCTTTTGAACCGGAAGTTCAGGAAACAATTATTAGGAGAATGAAGCAGGTTGCAGAAGGAACTGCTCTTGCAAATGATATGGAGGCCGAAGTCCAGTACACCAAGCTTTACCCGGCGATGTTTAATACTCCTGAGCTGGTCGAAAAGGCTTCCGGTTATGCTAAAGAATTATTGGGCGAAGAGCACGTGAAGCAGTGGCATAGAACCTGCGGGGGAGAAGATTTCTCCTTTATGCTTTTAGCTAGGCCAGGATGTCTGTTCCGTCTCGGTATGAAAGATGAGAAGCACTCTGCCAGTGTTCACCATCCTATGTTTGACTTTAACGACAAGGCGATTTCTGTAGGTGCAGCAACTTTACTTACAATCGCGCTAAATCGCGCAGCTTCTTAAGGTTTCGTATACAGCAAAAGCCGCGAAAGCGGCCTTTGCTGAATAAATATTAGGCGGTAGGTTCTAGGTTTTGTGCTTTTTTGCCTTCGAGAGCTTCCAATGCTTGTTCAGCTAGATGGATGTAAGCCGGGTGAGTGTGTTTCTTAACGGTTTCCATGTCAGCCTCTTTGACCCAGTTGCCGACTACGATACAGGCAATGCCGTTGCCGATCATGTTGGTAATGGAACGTGCTTCACTCATGAAACGGTCGATGCCGAGAATCAACGCCAATCCTGCAACCGGAACATCGCCGACAGAGGAAAGAGAAGCGGCAAGGACAATGAAGCCGGAGCCGGTGACGCCGGCTGCACCCTTGCTTGTCAACAGAAGGACTGCAAGAAGAGTCAGCTGCTGGAAGAGCGTCATCTGGATGTCGCAGGCTTGAGCGATAAACACAGCTGCCATTGTCAAATAAATAGCTGTTCCATCAAGATTGAATGAATAGCCGGTCGGAATAACCAAGCCGACGACGGACTTGCTGATGCCGGCATGCTCCATTTTGACCATCATTCTCGGAAGGACGGATTCAGAAGAGGAAGTGCCGAGTACGATGAGAAGTTCGTCTTTGATATATCTCAAATAATTAATAAGAGAGAAACCATGGCTTCGGCAGATAGCTCCAAGAACTCCGAAGATGAAGATGAAACAGGTGAAATAGAAAGCACCCATTAGTTTGGCCAGAGGAAGCAGGGAAGAAATACCATACTTGCCAATCGTGAAAGCCATTGCGCCGAATGCGCCGATAGGGGCAACTTTCATGATCCAGCCGACTATCAAGAAAAGAATTTTCGAGGTTTTGTCAATTAACTGGAAAAGCTGAGATTTCTGGCCTCCCATTTTCTGTAAGGCAAAGCCAAAAAGGATAGAGAAGAATAAGACCTGGAGAATGTCTCCTGATGCAAAGGCACCTGCTACTGTTGACGGAATGATGTTCATAAAGAAGTCAACGGTAGAGTGGGAAGAAGCATGCTGGGTGTAGGCAGAGACAGCCGACATGTCTAAAGTGGCCGGATTGACATGCATCCCTGAGCCGGGGGAGAGGAGATTGACCATCAATAAGCCGATTATCAGAGCGAAGGTAGATACCACTTCGAAGTACAGGAGCGCATAGCCACCGACACGACCGACTTTTTTCATGTCTTCCATTCCGGCAATACCGATAACAACGGTACAGAAAATTACCGGAGCAATGATCATTTTGATTAATTTGATGAAGCCGTCGCCAAGAGGTTTCATCTGGGCACCAAGCTCGGGGTAAAAATATCCCAAAAGTACGCCGATAATGATGGCGCAAATAACTTGGAAGTACAGGGTTTTATATAAAGGTCTTTTACTTCTCATATAGCCCTTCTTTCGTTAAGTTGATGGGGTTGAAAGTTGCGCTTTCAAAAAAATAATAGAAGAAAATATAGGTATCTCCTCTATGGGTTAGATAAAAAATTAATAGTTTCTTACTTCTTTTAGATAATAGTTGTAGAGGTTTACCCTGACAAATAATTTAAAAAACTCCCTGAAATGGTTTGACGCTCAGTTAATTTCTAAGTAAATGGTCTGGTCGTCAAAACGAAGAACTTAGGCTCTTTTAAAATTGTGTTTAGTTGTTAAATCTTGCTTATTGTGAAATTGTTTTTATATTATGAAATAATATTTCCTCTATACAAAATGTTTTGCATATAAAGTAAAAAAATCAGTGGACATAACTGGAGAACACTCTGTTTGAATAGTTATTCCTCAGCCGGATTTCGCAGATTTCATCAGATTACTTTGCCGTCATTCCTTTACCGCGTGCTGTGTCCAACTCTCTGATGACTGGAAGAAAAACAGAATACTGTCAGCTCCGGAGTGAGAGAACAATGTCTTTCGTAAATTTCCGTGAGGCAAAACATTAATTTGAGTTTGAAAGATTTTTGAAGACACGTAATTGCTTATTGGATTGAACGTGAATCATCAAAGTATGAATTATTAAGTATCAGAATTGCCTTAATTGTTTTGCTTGGAAAATTTACGTAACCAAACAATTTTAAAATTTTCAAACAAATGGCTGATGAAAGACTTTGAATTCAAGGATTCCCATTCTTAAACTTGAATTGAAGACGTTTTGCAAGGAAAGAAAAATGATACTTACTTCAATCCTGACCATTTCACTTTTCATTTTTTGGATTCTTGGCTTGTGGTGCTTTCCGCCGAACTTTGACGCCCGCTCCTATACTCATGAGATTTTTTATATTACCGGCGCAATTGCTTGGTTGTGGATGGCCATTTGCCTTGTCATCGCTGCTCGGCCGTCTTGGATTGAAAAGGTTTTTCGCTTACCGCTCGACAGATTGTATGTTTTTCACAAATGGCTCGGGTTTGCAGCCGTTGCAATGGCCTTTGTACATTACTTTGTGAAAGACATCTTTGGTCCGATCTTAAGACTTATCTGGACGCTTCCAAAACCACCGAAAAAAGAGGTGCTCGCCGATCCAGCTTTTTGGGATTTGGTGTGGTCTATGAGCCGAACTGTGGCAAAAGAGTCTTCCGTATGGCTTACTTGGATAGCTTTGATTCTTGTGCTTCTTTGTCTAACGAAGAAGATTCCTTATAAACGCTGGCTAAAAATCCACTCTATTTTTGCTTGGGTTTTCATATTTCTGAGTTTGCATTCTCTGCGCTTGATGAAAGTGTCCGATTTTTACATGCCGTTTGGTCTAAGTATCGTTGCGATTACGGTCGTGGGATTATGGGCAAGCATCAACCTCTTAAGAAAGGGACCCGGTTGGCAAAAAAAGATAAAAGCAAGCGTTACTTCCATCTTAGAAGTTGGCAGCGACTGCATTCGTCTTAAAATGAAAACTCCTTTGGGAAAAGAGGTTCTGCCGGGACAGTTTATGTTTCTGCATCTTCCCGGGGATGAAGGCCATCCGTTTTCTATTGCGGAATTTAACAATGACGAAGTAACACTGTGGATTAAGAAGTCAGGCGACTTTACCAAGTCCCTCCTAGAGAGGTTGCACACAGGAGATATTGTCGAGGTTGAAGGTCCTTGGGGAGAGTTCATCCCGATTTTTTCGAAAGAGCCTCAGTCATGGTGTGCCGCAGGAATAGGAATTGCGCCTTTTAGTGCATGGCTGAAAGCAGCAGCCAAGAACAAACATGGTTCGATCACACTTTTTTGGACCGTTAAAGATCAAAAAGCTGCGCCTTTTGCAGAGGCTGTGCGTAAGGCAGCTGAGGAAGCGGAGGTTTGTCTAATGCTGATTGACAAAAGTCAGGCCAGACTTACGGTGAAGCAAATCATGCAAGATAAACCGGAGTTTGTAGCTTTTTGCGGACTTGCATTGCTTCAAAAGCAGCTGAGGAATGAAAATTATTCGAAAAATCTCATAATCAAACATGAAGTCTTCAACTGGCGCGACATTTAATTGTTGGCAGAAAGAAGCCTTTTGGATAAGCCGCAGACAGACTGATTTCTTCAAAAGGCTCTCGCACATGGACGGACTCAGATTTTCTTCTATTTTGTTTCTAGTGGATTTCTCGAGTTGCTAAGGATTTTTTCTATTTTTTTACTTTACTGTTTGATTTGAGAGGAAAGTTGTGTAATAATCGCACGTTCCACGAATTACTCTTTTACCACACAAAAAGGCTTCAGCAGATCGTGGACTGCATTGAAGTGAAGAGGTTTTTATGTACGCAATTATTAAGACCGGCGGCAAACAGTACACTGTTGCTGTTGGCGATAAGCTCCGCGTCGAGTCCTTGGCCGGAGAAGTAGGTTCCCAGATCGAACTTACACAAGTTCTCGCTATTAAAGATGACGCTGGTATGAAAGTTGGCGCTCCTACAATCGAAGGCGCAGCAGTTAAAGCAACTATTGTCGCCAATGGCCGTCATGAAAAAGTTCGTATTTTCAAGTTCCGTCGCCGTAAACACTCCATCAAGAGTGCCGGTCACCGTCAGAACTACACAGAACTCAAGATTGATGAGATTTCTGCTTAATTGATTTTTGATAAGAGGTATTTGAAATGGCACATAAGAAAGGTGGCGGTTCCACAAGAAACGGTCGCGACTCCAATGCACAGCGTTTGGGCGTTAAGGTTTTCGGTTCACAGATGATCAAGCCGGGCGCAATCATCGTCCGTCAGCGCGGCACAAATTTCCATGCTGGTGAAAATGTAGGCATGGGCCGTGATCACACTTTGTTCGCAAAGGCTGAAGGTAAGGTTGAATTCGTAGTTCACGGTCGCCTTAACCGTCATTATGTGAATGTTGTTCCTGTAGCTTAATCTCAGGTTCGACTCTAAAACCTCATTCCTTAGTTGGTCTGAGGTTTTTGTTTTTCTTGGAGGTTCTTTTACAGGCCTCCTTTTTGTTTTCCACTATTTCTTTTTGGTAGTGCTGCAATAATCTTGTTTGGACCATTCGAGCGGCATTGCTTCGGACTGTTATAGATCTTTCTCCAAACCGCTGCCTCTCCTCTTTTTCCGGAACCTGTGTGCACTAGAGTAGGCAAAAGTTAGGAGGCGAGTCTCATTTTTTGACTATCATTGAGAAATCGTTAAGCATATTAGAAAATTTGTTAAATCATGAAATTCGTTGATGAAGCAAGAATAGAAGTTAAAGCCGGAAAGGGCGGCAACGGCGTTGCCTCTTTTAGAAGAGAGAAATTTATTCCGAAAGGTGGTCCGGACGGTGGAGATGGAGGCCGAGGAGGTTCCATTTACGCGGTTGCAGATAGAAATATCAATACTCTTATTGATTATCGCTACACCAGAAAATTCTTAGCTAAAAACGGAGAAAACGGTCGTGGAAGTGACTGCTACGGCAAAGGCGCACCTGATATTGAACTGAAGGTTCCTGTAGGGACGGTTATTACGGATAAAAACACAGGTGAAGTCATTGCTGACTTAGATAGAAACGGGCAGCGAGCTCTGCTTGCAAAAGGAGGAAAAGGCGGTCTCGGCAATTTGCATTTCAAATCTTCAACAAACCGCGCTCCTCGCCAATGTACACCGGGAGAACCCGGTGAAGAAAGAGAACTCAACCTTGAGCTGAGAGTTCTTGCCGACGTCGGCCTATTGGGTTTGCCGAATGCAGGAAAATCTACCTTGATTTCCGCAGTTTCTAATGCAAAACCAAAGATTGCTGATTATCCGTTTACTACTTTGCATCCGCATTTGGGTGTTGTCAGAGTTGGTCCGGAAACAAGCTTTGTTATTGCAGATATTCCTGGATTAATCGAAGGTGCCTCCGAGGGTGCCGGTTTGGGACATCTCTTCCTAAGACACCTATCTAGAACCAGCCTGCTTTTGCATGTTATTGATGTTGCTCCTGTTGATGAAACTACTGATCCAATAGCAGCAGCCCGTGCCATCGTGAAAGAACTTTATAATTTCGATCCGGCTTTGGCTGATAAACCTCGTTGGTTGGTGCTTAATAAGATGGACTTAGTGCCCGAAGACGAGAGAGAAGAGGTCATTGCCAAGTACCGCAGGGAATTTGGTGATGAAACACCTATTTTCCCGATTTCAGCTGCTACCAGAGAAGGCTGCGACACTTTAGTTAAAGCTATCTCCGAAGATTTGCAGCAACAGCGGCAGATGCTAATCGAAGACTCCGAGCCTGTCATCGATGATTTCGATGAAGATGAGGAGAATGCTCAAGAAATCGAAGGCGATGAAAGAAAATAAAGAGATCTGGGAAAAAGCTAAAAGAATCGTAGTCAAAATCGGGTCCTCTCTTGTTACCAATGAAGGGAAAGGAGTGGACCAAGAGGCTATTAATCGTTGGGTCAGTCAGTTCCGACATCTCCAGGAACAGGGTAAGGAAGTGATTCTGGTGAGCTCCGGCGCCATTGCTGAAGGTGTCGTTAGATTAGGCTTTGAAAAGCGACCAACGGAAATTCATGAATTGCAGGCTTGTGCAGCAGTAGGACAAATGGGTTTGGCCCACGCGTACGAGAAGTGTTTTGCTGCTCACGATCTGGTCGCAGCTCAATTGCTTCTTACCCATGCTGACTTAGCTAACCGTGAACGCTATCTGAATGCTCGTCACACGCTTCTTGCCCTTTTGAAACTCAAAGCGGTTCCAATTATCAACGAGAACGATACGGTCATTACTGACGAAATTAAGGTCGGAGATAACGATACTTTAGGGGCGCTGACGACCAACTTGGTAGATGCCGATATTCTGGTTATTTTGACTGATCAGGAAGGCATGTTTACCGCTGATCCCCGCAATGATCCGAATGCAGAACTGATTTCACGTGCCGCAGCCGGCTCTGCCGATTTGGAATCGATGGCAGGGGGAGCTGGATCCTCTATCGGGAAAGGCGGAATGCTGACTAAAATTTTAGCCGCAAAGCGTGCCGCTAGAAGCGGGGCTTCAACCGTTATTGTCAGCGGAAGAATTCCGGATGTTTTGGTTCGCTTGTCTGAAGGTGAATCCTTAGGGACCTTGTTAGTAAGCGAATCAGAACCTCTTTCAGCGCGCCGGCAATGGATGGCGGACCACCTTCAGCTCAAAGGTTACTGCGTGATCGACGAAGGCGCAGTTCAAGCCATCAGAAAAGGCAAGAGCCTCCTGCCAATTGGTGTGAAATCCGTTCAAGGAGAATTTTTGAAGGGCGAAGTTATTTCATGTTTTGACCAAGAAGGCAAAGAGGTTGCCAGAGGCCTTTCGAATTTCTCTGCGGAGACAGCGAGAAAGCTGAAAGGAAAACATAGTAGCGAAATTGAAGAGACTGTCGGTTATATCGAACGGCAGGAACTTATTCACCACGACAATATGGTCGTAATCCAGTCAGCGAATTAATCTTAATTGGAAGGCACTATCTGCGGAAACGGGAAGTGCCTTCAACTTTTCCCCAATTCTCAGGGGGCGTCAGATCTCGATGAGAAGTAAACAAAGAGGGCGCGAACTCTAACAGAACTTTCTTGTATACCTCGCGCTTAAATTCAATAACGTCTCTTAAAGGAACCCAGTAATTGTTCCATCTCCAGGCTTCAAATTCAGGATGATTGGTGGCGTTGATGTCGATATCGATGTTTTTACCGGTAAGTTCAAGTAAAAACCAGATTTGTTTTTGTCCGCGATAGATGCCTCTGAGGTCTCGGCGAACCCAGCGTTCCGGAACGTCATAACGAATCCAGTCTTTGGTGCTGTTAATAATTTTTACCTTGTCAGAAGTTAAGCCCAGCTCTTCCCATAGTTCTCGGAGCATGGCTTCTTTAGGAGTCTCACCTCTGTTGATGCCGCCCTGCGGGAACTGCCAGGAATGTTGACGGGGTCTTTTTCCCCAATAGACCTGTTTAAGCGGATTGGCCAAAATGATGCCGACATTCGGCCGATATCCTTCTCTATCGAGCATAAACTTAAATTAAAATAAACACTTTGCGCCTGAGCATTATATATAAAGGCATTCCGATGTGATTTTTGCTCAGGTTTAAAGTTACTCAAAATATTAGAGTCCACACAATGAGAGCAAGTCAGTTTCATATTTCGACAAAGAAAGAAGCTCCTGCAGACGCTGAGATTGTGAGCCAGAAGCTCATGCTCCGTTCAGGAATGATCCGTAAAGAAGCCGCCGGTATTTACAACTATATGCCGCTGGCCGTAAGGACATTAAAGAAAGTTGAAAAAATTATCCGTGAAGAAATGGATAAAGCCGGTTCTTTGGAAATCGTTATGCCGATGGTTCAGCCCGCTGAATTATGGATGGAAAGCGGACGTTGGCAGAAATACGGCGATGAATTGCTTCGCCTCAAAGACCGTCACGGAAGAGAATTTGCACTTCAGCCAACTTCTGAAGAAGTGGTAACTGATATTGCCAGACAGGAAATCAATTCTTGGAAGCAGATGCCTGTCAACTTCTATCAAATTCAAACCAAGTTCAGAGATGAAAGGCGTCCTCGCTTCGGCTTAATGAGAGGCCGTGAGTTTGTCATGAAAGATGCCTATTCTTTTGACCGCAATGAAGAACAGGCTGTAAAGAGCTACAAACAGATGTTCGACGCTTACTGCAAGATCTTTGACAGACTTGGTTTGGTCTACAGACCGGTAAGGGCCGACTCCGGCGCTATCGGCGGCAATTTGTCTCAAGAATTCCAAGTTATCGCCGATACCGGAGAAGATGTCATCGTCTACTGCCCGGAAAGCGATTTCGCAGCCAACATTGAATTGGCTCCGGCTTTATCCGTTATCGAAAAGAGAGCTGAACCGACTGAAGAAATGAAGATGGTCGCTACGCCGGGTAAAGAAAAGTGCGAAACCATGACCGAGTATCTTGGCCTTCCTCTGACAAAGAGCGTCAAAGCTATCGTTTTGGCTATTGACCAGAAAGATGAAGAAGGTAAAGAACTTCCGGCTAAAGTCGTGCTTTTGTTAGTCCGCGGCGATCACTCTTTGAACGAAGTGAAAGCAGGCAAAATAGATATTCTTAAAGGCGGTTATCGTTTTGCCACTGACGAAGAAATCATGAAGACCTTCGGAAGCAAGCCGGGTTATTTAGGACCGGTCGGATTGCCTGAAGATGTTCCGGTTATTGCTGACCTTACCGTTGCCAACATGAGCGACTTTATTGTCGGTGCTAATAAAGAGGGATATCACATTACCGGCGTTAACTGGGGCCGCGATCTGCCTGAACCTACCCAAGTTGTTGACCTTCGCAATGTCGTTGAAGGCGATATGTCTCCGGACGGAAAAGGCAAACTGACTATGCAGAGAGGCATTGAAGTCGGGCACGTCTTCTACTTAGGAGAACGTTATTCCAAACCGTTGAAAGCTACTTACTTGGACGAAAACGGCAAGCCTCAGATTATTCACATGGGCTGCTACGGAATTGGTGTTTCTCGCCTTTTGGGTGCCGCCATTGAACAGAACCACGACGACAAAGGAATCATTTGGCCGAAAGCCATGGCGCCTTTTGAAGTTGTTATCTGTGCATTGGGGTACGACAAGAGCGAAGCCGTCAGAGAAAAGGCCGATGCTCTGTATAACAAGCTCAAAGCCGACGGCGTTGATGTCATCCTCGATGACCGTGGTTTAAGACCGGGCGTCATGTTTGCCGATTGGGAACTTATCGGAGTTCCTCACCGCATCACCATCGGCGACAAAGGACTTAAGGATGGGGTGGTGGAATACACCAACCGTCGCGACATGAATACCGAAAAAGTACCTTACGAGCAAGCCGAAGAGTTGCTCAAAGAAAAACTGAAAAATTAAAAAATCAACTGGCCTGCTACTGGCCAGTTCTCAAATATTTGAATGAAGAGGCTATTGGAAAATCCGGAGCCTCTTTTTGTTTTACCATTCGGACTTGATCGCTGTTCCTTTTGTAGGAATAGAAAATCTCGATACATCTACTCCTTCTAATCTTAGAAGAAAATTCTTTTTATCAACTCCTCCTGCGTATCCTGTTAACGATCCGTTGGCTCCGACTACACGGTGACAAGGAATGATGATCGAAATTTCGTTGTGCCCAACAGCTCCTCCCACCGCTTGGGCTGACATTTTTTCCACTCCTCTGTTGGATGCGATTTGCTGTGCAATATCACCGTAGGTTACCGTTTCTCCATACGGAATCTGAAGAAGGATTTGCCAAACCTCTTTTTGGAAAGGCGTGCCGATAATATGTAAAGGTGGCGTAAATGTTGGCTCAATTCCCGAAAAGTAAATATCCAACCAGCGGCAGGTTTCCTTTAGCGCCGGGAGGTCAGCCGGTTTGTGCTCAGGATCAAGGTTTCGTGCGAAGTATTTTTCTTTGTCAAACCATAAGCCAGTTAGTCCTTGCTCGTCGGCTGCTAAAAGAATTTTTCCTAAAGGTGAGTCGTACGTTTTGGTGTATTGCATTGTCTGACCTATAAATTTTTATTTAGAAGTTGAGGTGAGATGAAAAGCCAGTAATCTTCCATTTTAGAAGGAAGTCTCTAGGTTTGGTTTATCGAAAACCTGCAGATTTCTTTTGGGACTCATGGATGGAAATAATGCATAATGATTGACAGTCAATGGCTGGGTTCTTAGCCTTTACTTCAATTCATTCCCAAAAACAGACCAAGAGAGAACAAATGAGTGAAATTTGCCAAACATTGAAAGAAGTTCTTGAAAATCCGCAAGTCAAAAGTGCTTTGAATGCGGTTAAGACTAACTTACCTGAAACTATCGAAATCCAAAAAGAGCTTGTGCTCATTGAAGCGCCGACAGGCCACGAAGAAACACGTTCAAAACGATATAAAGAATTGCTCGAATCTGTCGGCCTGACTGACGTAGAGTCCGACGAGCATAACAATGTTTGGGGTTGGATTCGGGGTAGTGAAGGAAAAGGAAACTGTGTTCTCTTAGAAGGTCATTTGGATACTGTTTTCTCCTTCGGAGATGTCAAAGAAATTATTGAAGATGAAGAAGGCAAACTCCATTGTCCCGGAATTTGCGATGATACGCGGGCGATTGCTGCAAACTTGGCTGTAGCTAAAGCTCTTATTGATTCCGGAATCAAACCTTTTTACGACATTGTCATCGGGGCTACCGTCTGCGAAGAAGGTCTAGGCGGTATGCGCGGCATGAAATGGATTCTGGAAGATCTCTCTAAGACGAACCATATTGTTGCAACTGTTTCTATCGATGGTCCTACAGCAGTAGATTTTTACGCTAACGCTACCGGAATGGTAGATTGGGATGTTATTTTCTCTGGGCCGGGAGGACATGCATGGACGGCATTTAAAACTCCGAGTGCTATTCATGCTGCAGCCCGATCCGTTGCGATGATTAGCGATCTTTGCTTGCCGGAAGATCCGAAGACTACCATTACAGTGAGCTTAATCGAAGGTGGACAAGCTATTCATGGTATTGCTCAAAAGGCGAGCTTCAAAATCAATGCTCGCTCCAATAGCCAAGTTGAACTGAATAAGCTCAACGAAGAGCTCGTACGAATCTTCCATTTGGCCTGTGAACAAGAAAATGCAAAATACAGTAACGAGAAAGTGGTTAAGGTCAGCTATGAAAAAATTCTTGATGTTCCTGCTGGAAATCAGGATGATGACGCCTTAATTATCCAAGCGACGAAGGCTGTTACTGCGGCTGTCGGAATGGAAGCCAATTTTAAGCCCGGCGGATGCACTAACACCAATATGTCGATTGCCAGAGAAATACCTGCCGTGACATTAGGACGCGGTGGCCGAGAATTCGGCACTCATACGTTGGCTGAATGGTTTGATCCGAAAGGCGTGTATTTGTGCGAACAAAAATCAATCTTGATGTTGATGCTTCTTGCCGGTTTGACTGATGTGTCAAAGCCTATTTATTAAGATAACCAAGAAAAAATAAGAGCCTCGTGAAGAGGCTCAAATTTCTAACTATCCTTCGACTCGGTTGCCGGCTTAGCAGGCGTGCCGGTCTCAAACTTGCAGGAGATTTCCGGCATTTGCAGAATCCGAAGATCTCGCTGAGGAAAGGGAATATTGACCCCTTTTTCATTAAATTTTTTGAGAATCGCACGGCTGATATTAGATCGTAAAACAGCTGTTCCTCTTTCCGGATCTGCTACCCAGAAATATGAGGTCAAGTCAATTCCGTCATTGCCAAAGTTAGTAAGAATGGTGTAGGGGGCCGGATTAATCAAAACACGCGGCTGGCTGCGGACAATGTCGTTCATCGTGTTGATACAGTCATCGATATCGGAAGAATAGTCGACGCTGATCGCTACCGTTGTTCGGCCAGGCCCGGAGAGATAAGAAGTATTCTTCACATTGCCGGTAACAAACGACTCGTTTGGAATAATCGTGACGCTGCCGTCAAAAGCTCTAACCACGGTATAGCGGGTTTTGATATCGGCAACAATGCCTTCAACACCGGATACGGTAACTAAGTCACCGATTTTTACGCTGCGATCCAGAAGAATAATGAATCCGCTGATGTAGTTCGACGTAATTTTCTGTAAGCCGAAACCGAGACCCACACCGACCGCACCGCCGAATACACCGAGAACCGTGACGTCAATACCTACCGATGACAAACCAATCAAAATCGCAATAAACATTAAAGCGACCTTGAGGATGCGAATCAAAACGACTTTGAGGTTCGTATGCAGTCCGTTCATGGAGTTGAGCCACTTTTCTGCTAACTGTCCGAGCCATTTTGCGATGAATAAGGCTAACGCAATCGTAAAGAACGACAGCAGCATGGACCAAAGGGAAACATCCGAAGATCCTAAAGCAAACTTGGTTGACTCCAGCCATTCTCGGCACTTTGGAAGAACGCCGACAACTTGCAGTGCAACCCCGATCCATAAAGAAAAGGAAATAAAGTTTTCGAGGCTTGAGGCGGCACGTCCTGCACGGAAACTGTGATGAATGATAAAGACGCAGACTCGAATTACAACGAAAGCGCATAGAATCAACCAAACCACAGATTCGATTGGCAGCGGCTGTTGCGGCAGAAGCTTAAATAACCTTGCCGTCACCGTACTGGCGAAAATTAGAACTAAGCTGACTAACGGCCAGCAGATGCTCATGAAGAGGCTAAAGAGACCGCGCTTAATGCCTAACCAGAAAAGTTCTTCTTTTGTCTTGGCTTTTTCTGCTGAGCCTTCTTCGTCCTTAATTTCTTCAATCCGCTGAGTCTTTTCTAAATGCTCCATCGCAAGTTTTTGCGCATAGGCATTCAGAGATCTTTTCCTCAGCCAATAGAAAACCAACCAGCCGATAAAGATTGGAACGATTACGCATAAAAGCTGCCAATAAATGATGGGCTTGAAGAGTCCTTCTTCAAACATCACCATGAATTGGTCCAGAATATTATGGTCTCCCGCCAATAAATCTTCTGCAGAATGCGTAGCTTTCGCTACCTTTTGTAGTTCCAGTTCAGCTGCGGTAGGCATATTGTCACCTTCAACTTTTAATTAGATTTAGTTTTAGTTGGAAGTATCGTCAACAGGGTCAAAGTTGAGAATGATCGTTGACGGAATATCTCCCACTGCTGGTTTCGGGAAAGGATTGCAGCTGAGAATAGCTTTTTCAACGGCTTTATCGTAGGCTCCGAGCTTACTGCTCTGCAACATCTTAGGTTGACCGGTTTGTCTGCCGTTTCTCAAAAGACTGACCTCAAACTTAGCAACGTATTGTCCTCTTCTTGCACTAGCAGGAGGGTTAAATGTAATATGAGGACGGATACAGCTGCGGATGCGGTTCTCATACTGAGCCTTCTGAAAGCTAGTCATGCCGCTTCCTTGGCCCATTGCAGAACCGGATTGCCCTGACAATCTGTTAAGAAGAGCAGCTCTGCGTTTCTGTTGAGCTTCAGCTTCTGCGTGCTGACGGCTGAGTTCTTCCTGCTGACGTTTTTTCTCAGCAAGCTCAGCTTCGCGTTTTGCCTTTTCTTCAGCAATGCGTTTTTCACGCTCTTGTGCCTGACGCTTGAGTTCTTCCTGCTGCTTCGCAAGTTCTTGTTTACGGCGTTCCTCAGCAAGTTGGCGTTCTTTTTCAAGTCTCTTTTGTTCTTCGATCTTTTCCTGCTGACGGCGCTTTTCTTCCTCAATCTTCTGTTGCTCGAGTCTCTTTTGTTCCTCGATTCTTCTCTGTTCTTCCTGAAGACGTCTTTCTTCAGCCCGTTTCTGTTCTTCTATCTTTCTTTGCTCTTCAGCACGGCGAGCTTCTTCAAGTTGTCTTTCTCGTTCGAGAATACGCTGACGTTCCTCTTCTTGCTTCTTGACTTCACGGTCAAGACGTTCCTGAACGATTTCAGGATCTTCAAGAAGGTTAGCTTGAGTATCTAAGTCGGTTCTGGCAATCGGGGGTACTGCAGGTGCAGGGGGCTCTGCCGGAGGTTCAGGTTCCGGAGCGGGCTCAGGCTCAGGTTGAGGTTCAGGTTCAGGGGCCGGCTGCGGCTCCGGTTCCGGTTGAGGCTCGGGGGCTGGTTCCGGTTCCGGCGTAGGCTCCGGCTCGGCCTGTTCTTCAGCGGCAGAAGTTTCTGCGGCATTCATTGCAGAAGGCGACCACAACTCCGCGTACACAGGCCCAATCGGCTGTGATTTCCACTGGAAGGCTACAAACAATAAACAGAAGAGAAGTCCATGGGCAATCAGTGCCAAAATAAACGAGACTCCCCAATATCCTTCAGAGGATCCGTTCGGTTTGTTTGGTAAGGATGTGCTCATTAACGTATACCAGGCTCAAGTTCTAGAGAAAGTCCAATTCGATTGATGTTGGCTTTTTGGAGCTCTCTCATAACGTCAATAACTTTCTCGTAGGCAACCGTTTTGTCTGCGGCAATGACAACCGGGACCTGAGTTCCGTCTTTCTGCAAAGATTCAATAGTTGCAACAAGCGCCGGGAACTCAACCGGCATAATTTTTTTCTTGTTTTTGATAGAAAGCTTACCGTCAGGAGCGACAACGACCTCGACAATGGTGTCCGGTGTTTTTGCGGCTTTATGAACCTTCGGGAGGTCAACGATTGACGGATTAACGTATGGAGCAGCCACCATCAAAATGACCACAAGCACCAACATTACGTCAATGTACGGAACCACATTCATTTCCGCTAAAAGGCGGCGTCTGCTATTTCCTCTGGACATTGCAGACTCCTACTAGTTTTGACGGCTGAGAATGTTTTGGAATTCTTGCATGAAGCTTTCGTATTGGATGGATAAGCGATCGATAGAATAAGCAAATCTGTTGTATCCAATAACAGCAGGAATAGCAGCAAAAAGACCAATAGCAGTAGCTACCAAGGCTTCGGCAATACCCGGGGCAACAACCGCAAGAGAGGCGCTCTCTAAGTTTCCGAGACCGGTAAAGGCGTCCATAATGCCCCATACCGTTCCGAACAAACCGATGTACGGAGAAACGGAACCGATAGTTGCCAAAAGACTGAGACCGGATTCAAGACCGTCTAACTCTCTTTGGAATCGGGCTCTCATTGCACGGGCAATGCTGTCGATAAGGGTGAAGCTTCCGTTCGCACTGTCAGGTCTGGAGCGGGAGCGCAGAAATTCGGTCATACCGGAATAGAAGATTCCTTCCATCGGACCGATGGTGCTTCTATTGTCAGAAGCTGTTTCATAAAGCTGATTCAGATCAGCACCGCCCCAGAAGCGCTTATCAAAGTTTTTTGCTTCAGTTCTTGCTTTGCTGATTTGGAACCATTTCTGAAAAATTACAGTCCAGCTCGCCAAAGAGAAAATGACGAGAATAGCTAGGACGATTTGGACGACAATACTCGCACGAGTAATTAACGTGATAATTGATAAATCTGCAGTAGCTTCCATTGCAATCCTTTTTTATCCAAATCCTATTTTTGATGAAATTTTCCTGCCAAGGCATCTGGCATTAACTTAGGCCTATAAGTGTCTGAGTCTAAACACCCGCATTTTACCTGTGCAGAGATTAATAATTCATCTTTGCGCCATATTTCTTGTTCAAAAACGATAGAGGCCTTCCCTACATTGAGTGTGCGGCACTTGATTGTTAACTGGTCATCGAGTCTTGCCGGTTTTCTGTATTTGATTTCTACACCGGCTACCACAAAGATCAAATGGAGTTCTTTGAGCATTTGATCTTGGTTCCAACCGAGGCTTCTGAGCCATTCAGTGCGGGCTCTTTCAAGAAATTTTAAATAATTAGCGTAGTAAACCACTCGGGCACAATCCGTGTCTTCGTAGTAAACGCGCACCGGCCACTCAAATTGTACTAATTCCATTGCGTTTATTAGAAATCATATTTAGAAGTCTAAATTGTAGAAATCTTAACGAGAGATTCGTAATTTTTTACTAAGTCTGGGTGGTCACAATGGAGAGGAATATTATCTCGGAGTCTCTTTGATACAACCTGTTTGAAGCTGTATCAGAAGTTAATCCAGCTCATTAAAATCAAAGAGTTCTTGATAAAATCGATAGCCTCAAAGTAGGCAGTTTATTAACCAAAGACTTAATTCAAAGAAAAAGATGGCCAGAAAAAGACTATTAGCCTTAGCTGCAGCGTGTGCGATAGCTGTATTAATGCTTAGCTCTTGCGGTCCAATTCCAAATTCCGTGCATTCCGTTAAAGAATTAAGTTCTAACACCTTGTTTACACCGTTCTCCGGCCGCAGTCCGAAGCATCTGGATCCGACCAGTTCTTATTCTTCCGATGAGACGCCGTTTACTTACAGTATTTATGAGCCGCTTTATCAATATCATTATTTGAAACGCCCCTACCAGCTGATTCCCCGTGCGGCAGCTGCAGTCCCTACTCCGATTTTTTTGGATAAAGCGGGCAATGTACTTCCGGAGGATGCGCCGGCAGATAAAGTCGCCTTGAGCATTTACGAAATTCCTATCAAAAAAGGGATCTTGTTTGCTCCTCATCCGGCGTTTGCAAAAGATGAAAAGGGCAACTATGTAAATCATCACCTGTCCGAAGAGGTCACGAAAAACCTTCGTAATCCTCTGGATTTGCCGAATAAAGGAACCCGAGAGTTAGTCGCGGAAGATTATGTTTATGCCATCAAGCGTCTGACCAATCCAAGGATCATTTCTCCGATTTATGGAACGATTGTGTCTCATTTGCCGGGGTTGGAAAAATTGGCAGAGCAAGTTCGAGAATACGATAAGCAGCTCAGAGCCAATCTTCCTGCGAGCCAGCGTGACTTGCCTTTTCTGGATCTGCGCAAATTTGAACTGGAAGGGGTATCTGCCCCTGAATCTCACTTACTCAGAATAGAAGTCAAGGGAAAATATCCTCAGTTCCCGAATTGGCTGGCGATGACATTTTTTGCTCCGATCCCATGGGAGGCGGAAGCGTTCTATTCTCAAAAGGGGATGGCCAAAAACAACCTCTCTCTGAATTACTGGCCTGTGGGCACAGGACCCTATCAGTTGGTTGAGTCAATTGAAAATAGACGGCATGTGATGCAGAGGAATCCTCTGTTTAGAAAGACTGAGCTGTATCCCTGCGAAGGAGAGCCCGGCGACAAGGAAAAAGGTTACTTAGAAGATTGCGGCAAACCGCTGCCTTTTATCGATCGTATCGAGATTTCCGCAGAAAAAGAAAGTGTGCCTCTTAGGACAAAGTTTTTACAAGGCTACTACGATTCCCCGCAAATCGAGAGATTGGACAACGGCCAAGGTTTTTTAATCGGGATGGCCGACAGTAAAGAGAAGGAAGAAGAATACAAAAGTAAAAAACTTCAGTTCCCGAAGACTGTTGAGGCTCACAACACTTATTTCGGATTCAACTGGCTTGACCCTGTGATAGGGGAGGGCTCAACCCCGGAACAAAAAGAAAAGAATAGAAAACTCAGACAAGCCATTGCGATTGCGATGGATTGGGAAGAATATATTCAGATTTTTGAGAAAGGCTTGGCAACTCCGGCTCATGGCCCGCTTCCGCCCGGTCTATTCGGTCATAATCCGGAGGGTTCCGCTGGCTTCAATCCGTATGTGTATAACAAGCTTGAGGACGGGACCGTTGTCCGTAAATCTTTGGAAGAGGCCAAGAAGTTATTGACGGAAGCCGGTTACCCTGACGGCCGGAATCTGAAAACGGGAAAACCGTTGGTGCTGAATTTGGACTTCCAGGCAGCCGCCTCTCCGGGAACAAAAGCCGTTCTCGACTGGTATCAAAAACAATTCGCTAAACTCGGTATCCAGCTTGATATTAGAGCAACGGACTATAACCGTTTCCAAGATAAAGTGATTAACGGCAGTCACCAGCTCTTTTTATGGGGATGGTTGGCAGACTATCCGGATGCAGAGAATTTTCTTTTTCTGCTTTACGGACCGAACGCTAAATCTAAGACCGGAGGTTCCGGGGAGAATGCCTCTAACTATCAAAACGCAGAATACGACCGCATTTTCGAGAAGATGCGTTATATGAGCGACGGACCGGAAAAAGCTAAAGCTATCGAGCAATTAATTGCCATTGCTCAGAAAGATGCTCCCTGGACTTTCGGCTATTTTCCGACAAGTGCGGCGGCATTTCATCAGTGGGTCTATAACGGTAAGCCGACTCAAATTGTCCGTAATCATATTCAGTATTTGAGAATTAATCCGGAACTGAGAACCGAAAAAATCAAAGAATGGAATAAGCCGATTTACTGGCCTCTGTTTGGAATTGTTGTGCTTTTATCTCTCATCATTGTTCCGATGTATTTGCTTCATAAGAAACGAGAATCAATGACAGCAAGAAAGGAGAAAGCTTAATGCTGAGGTATCTTTTAAGAAGAATAGGCTACGGCTTTCTTATCCTGTTGGGCGTTAATCTCTTGACCTTCTTATTGTTCTTCGCGGTCAATACGCCCGATGATATGGCACGTCTCAACATCGGGGGCAAGCGCGTCACAGCCGAAGCCATTCAGAATTGGAAAGAGGCTCACGGCTACGATAAGCCTCTGATTTGGAATTCCAAGGCTCAAGGAACGGAAAAAGCGACAGATACTATTTTTTGGACTCATAGCGCAAGGCTAATGGTCGGCGATTTAGGATCTTCGGATGCGGGCCGAGATATTGCCTATGAAATTAAGGAGAGAGCATGGCCTTCGCTTGCTCTTGCATTGCCGACATTTTTGTTGGGAGTGATCGTTATTGTGACTTTTTCGTTGGGGTTGGTGTTCTTTAGAAGGACTAAACTCGAATACGGAGGAGTCATTTTGGCTGTTGTGATGATGTCTATTTCCTCGCTCTTTTACATCATTTTCGGACAGTGGCTGTTTTCTAAAGTCTTCAAACTCTTTCCTATCTCCGGATTTGAAACGGGAACGGCGATGATCACTTTTCTGATTCTTCCGATTGCGATTGGCGTGTTCTCCCGCATCGGCGGTGATGCGCTGCTCTACCGTTCCATGTTCTTGGAAGAAATCAATAAGGACTATGTTCGTACAGCCCGCTCAAAAGGTCTTTCGGAAACCGCGGTTCTCTTTAAGCATGTTCTTAGAAATGCCAGCTTGCCGATTATTACTTCGACGGTCGCTGTTTTGCCGATGCTGTTTCTCGGCTCTTTGATTATGGAAAGCTTTTTTGGCATCCCGGGCCTTGGAAGTTTTACTATCGATGCGATCAACGCTCAGGACTTTGCCATCGTCAGAACTATGGTATTCGTTGGTACGGTGCTCTACGTGATTGGTTTGATTTTGACTGATGTTGCCTACACCATTGCCGATCCGAGGATTAGATTGAAATGATGTTCAAACCTGTATTTCTGGCAACCGACTGCGTCCTTTTCTGCCTAATAGCGGCTTTGATTTTTTATATTTTTCACGTTCGCCGCTCTGATGAGCTGAAAATGAGATGGAGTCATGTGTTCCATTCTCCGGCGGCTTTGTGCACTTGCACGATTCTCACTGTTTTTCTGGTAGTGGCTATGATTGACTCCGTTCATTTCAGAAGCGCTATCGATACAAACGGCGGTCAGGTTGTTTACGATGTGAAGACAAACTCTCTTTTGGATAAAAGTTTAGGAAAAGCTGCCTCTGCCGAGGAAAAAACGTATTCCGAACCTTTTGCCACGAAGACGTTTGAAAAAATCTCACGCATAGAAAACGGCAAGCCCGTACGCGATTACGAGCCCTTAGCCGCAGGTGGCGCCCATTTAGCTCAAGGACAATCCAAAGCCTTAGACATAGGTAAAAGAGTCTTTTTTGGATTCAGCGCAGGCATCGCTTTGAGCCTTCTGTTATGTCTTTTGGTTGCCAAAGTTGCGGCAATAAGAAAGTCTGTGACCTTAGGCCAAGAGCTGTCGCAGTTCTTTAAGCGCAGAGATGCGATTCCGTATGAATATGTTCTGCTTCCCTTGACGGTTTTCATTATTCTGATATGTCTAGTCGCATTTCTTTGGCCGGTTTATCACGTGCTCGGCACGGATCAGACAGGAAACGACATCCTTTACCAAGTTTTAAAGTCTTTGAGAACAGCCCTTGTTATCGGATCGTTGGCGACTTTAACGACGTTACCGTTTGCAATTATTTTCGGAATCTGCGCCGGATACTTTAAAGGTTGGGTGGATGATTTGATTCAATATATCTACACGACTTTGTCTTCTATTCCGAGTGTCTTATTGATTGCTGCGGCAGTTTTGATGATACAAGTCTTTATCGACGGGCATCCTGACTTATATGAAACCGGATTGGAGAGGGCAGACCTAAGGCTGTTCATGCTTTCTTTGATTATCGGTATTACCGGTTGGGCAACGCTTGCACGGCTGCTGAGAGCAGAGACTCTACGTATTTCTCAGTTGGACTATATTCAAGCGGCTAAAACTTTCGGTGTCAGTCATTGGACAATCATGAGACGCCATGTACTTCCTAATTTAATTCACATTGTTCTTATCGTAGCCGTGTTGGATTTTTCGGGAATCGTTCTTTATGAAGCTGTACTTTCTTACGTGGGAGTCGGCGTTGATCCGACGACTCATAGTTTTGGCTCGATGATTAATGCAGGACGACTCGAGCTCTCCCGCAGTCCGGTAGTTTGGTGGAACTTGGCGGCTTCGTTTACTTTCATGCTGACGCTGGTTTTATCAGCCAATTTATTTGCGTCTGTGGTAAGAGATGCCTTTGACCCGCGTTTGGCTTTGAAAAGAAAGAGAGACAAGTAATGCTGGAAGTCAAAAATATCGTCACCGAGATTGAAACCCAAGAAGGAACCATCAGGGCTGTTGATGACTTAAGTCTGACTATTGCTCCGAGAGAAATCTACGCTCTCGTGGGAGAATCCGGCTGCGGAAAGTCAATGACGGCGCTCTCTCTTTTGCGGTTGTTGCCGGAGACGGGCCGCGTGTCATTCGGGGTTGTGACCGTTGACGGGACTGAAATCATGGGGTTGCCCGAATCCATGATGAGACATATTCGTGCGAGCAAGATTAGTCTAATTTTTCAAGAGCCCGGGCTGTCGTTGAACCCTGTCATGACAATCGGAGATCAAATCCTTGAAACGATTTATCTTCACACTTCTTTGCGTGGGCAAAGTGCTAAAAGCAAAGTGTTGGATTGGCTGAACAAAGTCGGAATACCGGAGCCGGAAAAAAGAATAGATATGTTCCCGCATGAAATCAGCGGAGGTCAGAAGCAAAGAGTGATGATTGCTCTTGCCTTAGCGGCCGAGCCCGGTTTCTTAATTGCTGACGAACCCACAACCGCCTTGGATGTGACTATTCAGGCACAGATCTTGAATCTTTTAAAAGAAATTAGAGATTCGGAAGGAATAGGAATTCTCTTAATTTCTCACGATTTAGCTGTGGTGGCGCAGGTTGCCGATAAAGTCGGGCTAATGTATGCCGGAGAAATGGTTGAAGAAGCAGAGGCCAAAAGTTTCTTTAAAAGACCTTTCCATCCATATGCAAGAACTTTGCTGCGCGCTCTTCCAGACGGAAAGCGCAAAACTGAACGGCTTGATGCTATTCCCGGGGTTGTTCCGCCGCTTACCACTGACTTTAAAGGCTGCCGCTTTGCTGAGCGCTGTTCTGAGGCAAGGGAAGAGTGCAAAACACAAACGGTTAAATTGCACGATTTAGCCGGTCATCGAGTTCGCTGCTTATTCCCTATTGAGGAAAAAGTTGTACTGCCTTTGCCGGCTTCTGCAGTAGAAACAAGGTTGGAGAAAAGGCCGGCGGTCCTTGAGCTTCAAAACTACAACGTTTGGTTTCCGAACAGAGGCTCTATCTTTAAAAAGAAGTCTTATTTCAAGGCTGTTAAAGACGTTAATTTCGCTGTGAAGAAAGGTCTGACCACGGCACTTGTCGGGGAAAGCGGCAGCGGCAAGACTACTGTGGCCAGAGGTGTGCTGCAGCTGTTGAGAGGGCAAGCATTCATTTCCGGTGAGGCCAGGTTAGAGGGCGTCGATCTCGGTGCGGTCAATGAACAGGAACTGAAAACACTGCGTAAAAAAATGCAGATTGTTTTCCAGGATCCTTTCTCGAGTTTGAATCCTCGAATGAGAGTTCAAGAAGTGCTTTTAGAAGGGCTGGAAAGTCTTCATCCGGAGCACACCCGCGGTGAAAACTTAGACCGAATTGCCGAGATGCTGAAGAAATGCGGTTTAAGGACCGACTCTCTTTATCGTTATCCGCATGAGTTCTCAGGAGGACAGAGACAGCGTCTTGCGATAGCCAGGGCCCTTGTCGTGGAACCGGAGTTATTGATTTGTGATGAACCTACGTCAGCCTTAGACGTTTCCGTTCAGGCACAGATTTTGAATCTTTTGAATGATATCCAGAAAGAGCGTGGGCTTTCTTATCTCTTTATCACGCATAACTTTGGTGTTGTCCAATATCTATCGGACGAGATTGTGGTGATGAAGTCGGGTGAAATTGTAGAGACAGGACCAGCCTCTCAGGTTTTAAATTCTCCAGCGCATTCTTATACTCAGAAACTCCTTGAAGCAGTACCTCACTTCAGGCCAAGCGTGGAATAACCTTTTTCAATATGCAAATTGGGAGGATTCTGCATTTACTCGGTTTGTTTCTGCCTGTGAAGTGTTAAGTAACGCTCTTAACAATTTTTTAAGGGAGGCAAAAAGGTTCTGGTTTACCATTAGAAAATCCTAACCTATTAGAGGAATTCTATGCTTACACAAGAACAAATCGCGCTCGTTAAAGCTACTGTCCCGGTCCTTAGAGAACACGGAGTTGCACTCACTTCCCACTTTTACAAGAGGATGCTCAGCCATAACCCGGAGCTGATGCAGGTTTTTAATCAGGGTCACCAAAGAGTAGGCGCTCAGCAACAAGCTTTGGCCGGTGCTGTTCTTGCTTACGCAGAAAATATTGAAAATTTGGGCGTACTTTTGAACGCTGTCAAACACATTGCCAATAAGCATGTTTCTGTCGGTATTCGCGCAGAACATTATCCAATCGTTGGAAAACATCTTTTGGCATCTATTAGAGAAGTCCTCGGTGAGGCTGCAACTCCGGAATTGATTGATGCTTGGGCTGCAGCATACGGGCAGTTGGCCAATGTTCTGATCGATGCTGAAAAAGCTTTGTACGACAAGCACGCTAATGAAGAAGGCGGCTGGTCAGGCTGGAGATTCTTCAAAGTCGAAGAAAAAAAACCTGAAACTGATGAAGTTACCAGCTTCACAGTGGTCCCGGTTGATCACGGCAAGATGCCGAAGGTAAAGGCTGGTCAATACGTGTCAGTCCGTGTTTACGTCAAGAAAGAAAATCTGATTCAGCCCCGCCAGTACACAGTTACTGATGCTACGAAGCATTCTTTGCGTATCTCCGTTAAGAAGATCGTCGCTGAAGATAATTCTCCTGCCGGTATGGTTTCCAACGCATTGCATCAGGATATTAACCAGGGTGACTTGGTCGAAGTTTCTTTCCCGACAGGCGAGTTCAATGTTCCGGAAGGCAATAATCCGCTTTGTTTGATCAGTGCCGGTATCGGTATCACGCCGATGCTTGCAATGCTGAAGGAGGCTGTAGCTCATAATCCTCAACGTCAGGTTACTTTCGTTCATATCTGCAAAGAGAAAAAAGACTACCCGCTTTTCGATGAAGTCGAAGCTTTATCCAAATCCGGACCTGTTGAATTAGTGACATGCGTTACTTCTAAATCCGGTCGTCCGGACGAGGCCTTCTTCACTTCCTTAGTAAAACCGAATACAGAATATCTAGTCTGCGGTCCTGTTGATTTCATGAAGGATGCAACTCAAGCCTTGGAAAAGGCCAACGTTGCCAAGGAGCACATCTTCACTGAAAAATTCGGCACCGGTGCTATCTAGTTCTCTTAAATTAACGAGGTGGAGGATAAAACAGTAACTTTGCAACTCATACCTCCTTCCAACCTAATTAATGAAATAGCCCTCAGACCTTTTAGTGGTTTGAAGGCTATTTCTGAACCTTTTGGTCTTATGAGCGCAATTGCTCGTCTTATCGGCAAGCTGTAATTTCCATCTTGATATCAAACGGTTTTCCAAAGTAAACCCAGGAAGTGACTAATACATCTACACCGGTTGCCGCAGCTTCTGCAGCATTATCTGCGTTTATTCCGCCGGCAGCGTTGATAACGAGATTTGGAAAACGTTTCTTAGCTTCCGTGACAAACTTAGCCAATGTCGGAAAATCGAATCTTTCGCACTGAACAATATCGGCACCGTATTCTGCAAATTTCATTGCATCTTCGTAATTGTCAGCCTCTACAGCCAGTTTCTTTTCCGGCTCATGAATTTTGGCTCTCCGAAAATCCTCTTCAAAGTCTTGAGAAAACACCCGATGTTGATCAAAAATCAGAATCGATTCGGAGAGACCTGCTCGATGCACGATGGCTCCTCCGGCAAGCGCGGCACTTAGAGATATTTTCTTGGTTCCCGGAAAGTGTTTTCTTGTTACGGCAACCATAACATTAGGATTAACTTTTCTTGCGGCTTCGACCATAGCTCGTACACGGCCCGAAATGCCGGATGAGTATTCCATCA
This sequence comes from uncultured Turicimonas sp., assembly GCF_902477955.1. Classification (NCBI taxonomy): domain Bacteria; kingdom Pseudomonadati; phylum Pseudomonadota; class Betaproteobacteria; order Burkholderiales; family Sutterellaceae; genus Turicimonas; species uncultured Turicimonas sp. The sequence goes on from NZ_CABSJB010000014.1 coordinate 41,518, forward strand.
CATTCTGAGCGGTTTTGTAGACTGCATGGATTTGGTCTGCTTTACCTGTAGCTTCCAGCACGACTTCTCTAGCTTTTCTGATTTCGCCGTCTTCAGCCTGTAAAAGGACCTTCATTCCTGCCTTTTCTAAGAGACGAGCTGCCATAGTAACTCCGCTTACGACACCGTCTTTTTTCGGATAGCAGCGCAGACGACCCGGTTCTTTTGATATCCCAAAAGACTCTGTAGTGCAGTCATTCAAAGGAATATCTTCAGTGAGCACATTGTCGATAAAAGCATCGGAAAGATAAAACATTAAATAACCTCTTTAGATTGGACAAGGTACAAAGCGACATATATAAAACAGGCGAATCCGGCAAGAAGAAGACAGAGAAAAGTCGCGGTTTCAAAGTCTCCTCTCGAAACGGAATTGAAGATTTCCAACGAAAGAGTGTTCGTTCGGTCGGAAATATTACCTCCAAGCATCATCGTGATTCCCACTTCTCCGGACGCACGCGCAAGGCCGAGAAGAAGGCCTGCTGCAATGCTGTTGCGGATGATCGGCAGTGTGATGAAAACGAAATACTTGAGAGGTGGGGCCCCGCAAAGTCGAGCTGCATCCTCGATTTCTTTTAGATTCACGCTCTTGAGAGCACTTTGAACTGGACGGATGAAAAGCGGGAGGCCGGCGATGAATGCTGCAAGCACAATTCCGGTTTGAGAAAAGATCAATTTAATCCCGAAAATCTCATTGAAGAACCCTCCTAGCGGACTTTGTGTACCTAGTACTAAGAGGAGCAAGTAACCAAGCGCAATAGGCGGGAAAACCAACGGAAGCGTCACTAAGAATTCCGCGGCTTTGACGATGTTGTGCCGGCTTCTGGCGAACCAAAAAGCCAAAGGGGTTCCCACAAGCAGAAACAATACAAAACTGAATCCGCAAACTTTCAGCGTTAGGTAAATTGGAAAGGAGAGTTCTTCTGCGGTCATGTGAGTTATTTATCGATGCCGTGTTTGACGAGAATCTTCTTGGCTCCTTCAGAATTCAAGAAATTCAGGAATGCCTGAACATCTTTATCGTTTTCCTGACCTTTTACAACTGCAGCAACCATTTCAATCGGTGCGTAACCTTGGGTGATTTCAACGCTTCCGCCGATTTTATCTTTTCCTTGTCTGGCGGCCGTGCGATTGAGGAAGCCAGCGTCTACCTCACCTTTGCTCACATAGGCCATGACCTGAGGAACAGAAGCAATCTGCATGGTTTTGTCTTTAAGAGAAGGGATGTTTAATCCGTCAAGATATTCTTTAGCTGCACGGCCGTATATAGCTGCTTTGGGATCGGGATAGGCAAAGGTCTTGACTTTGTCGGTAGTAAGGTCCTGCGGTCCTGTAATAGCGCTTCCTTTCTTCCAGATAAAAACAAGAGGAGTATTGCCAAGCTTTTGAATCTTTGAGAATTGAACCGGAGATTTAATGCGTTTGAGAGTACCGAGATCAGAAATTACGATATTGACGCCGTTGCCAGCGGCAACCTGTGCCAACATCTGACCAATGTTGCCTCCGTAGTTTTCTACCGCTTTCTGACCGGTTGCCTGTTGGTAGGCCTTTGCAAGTTCCTTGCTCATTGGTATGTAACCTGCGCCGGTTGTGATGCTCACTTCGGCATAAGCACTGGTGCAAAGAAAGGCAGCTGCAATCATGAGAGTGTTAAATTTCATTTTGGTCTCCTAGATTCTGAAGTTTTTGAAAAATTTCTTCGGGCGAACCAATTGCTTCAATTTGCCCGGCATTGATAAAAAGTGATTCGTCGCCAACTTTTTTGGCCTCGTTGGGACTGTGGGTGATATAGAGGATAGGAATTCTGAGAACACGTGGAATTCTTCCGATGTATTCCAGAAGTTCCTTTTTTCTGACGATATCAAGGCTACTTAGAGGTTCATCAAGAATTAAAAGTTGTTCGCTTGCCAAAATAGCTCGCCCGAGAGAGACCCTTTGAGCCTCGCCTCCAGACAGTTCACCTAGCTTTCTTTTAAGAAGGCTCCCAAGATCAAGTAGATCGACGAGTTCGTCAAACTTCACTATGGATTTTCTATTGCAGTGACTGAGAGGAAACCGCATATTTTCTTCTGCAGTGAAATGAGGAAAGAGGCGGTGATTTTGGAATACCATCCCGATGCCTCTTTTTTCACACGGTAAGTTGATTCCTTTCTCAGAATCGAAAAAGATCGTATCCTCAACCTGAATGCGTCCTTTATCGGGAGAGGAAAGGCCGGCAATCAGAAGAGCAAGCGTGGATTTTCCTGCTCCGCTTTTTCCAACAACAGTTGTGACAGGTCGCGTCAGCGTTGCCTGAAAAGTGAACTTGTTGGTCCCGAGTGTCTTATCAATATCAAAGAAAATCATGCTCAGTTATCAAGCGGAGAGTTTCCGATTCCTCCTAGGTTGTCGTTATTCTTGCTGAGAATAACGATTATAACTGATGACGTCAATTCCGCTGGAAGATTTATGAATTAGAGCATATAAATTCTGCTCGTTCTGTCTAATCTTGGAAAACGCTGTTCAAAAGTACGTCCTGATAGAAAGTTAAGGAAAAGTGGCAGCAGTCATATTTCTTAAATGAGCATTGCCGAGGCGGTAAATCTAGAGAATAGGTGCACAGCTCGGTGCACCTATTTACAGAAAGGAGGAATCGAAGGGGAACTGGCAAAGGACTCAAAGATCCAGCAGTAGATTTTCAGTAACAAGAGGTTTAGCCGCCGTTGTCGAAAACTCCTTCAATCTGTAAGCTAAACCCCCGTTTCTCTTAGTTCGCGTACGAATGGAACGAGAAAGGACTTCAATACTGCTGAAAATCCAACAAGATGTTTTTGCTCTGGTCACCGCCGTATAAAGAAGCTCTCTGGTTGCCAGTCCGATTGCTTGCGTGTTTTCTGCATTATCTCCGTCGATGAACGGCATAAATACACCAATATTGTCGTATCCGGAACCTTGAGACTGATGGACAGTGATGCAGAAGCCAACGTCGTACTCCGGCAGCAGCTGAGCCTTCAAAATCTTTTTAGTATCGCCGATGTAAGCATTCCATTGCCCGGGAATTTCTTTATCTTCAAAAATAATTGCAATATCTCCGTTGGAAACTCCTAAGGAGAGGTCATTTTTTCTGACAATAATTACTTTTCCCGGATAAAACTCAGAAGAGTTATCCGGACAGTGCAGCCTTGAAAGCAGTAACTTTTGACAGTAATTATTGACTGCTTGAACGCTCATGGGGCCTTTTCTCACGGCGGCAATAGGCTTGAAAGAATTGAGCACATGCCATAAGTTTTCTAATTCTTTTTCTTCTACAACATTCTCAGATAAAAGAATATTTTGAACGGAATCCGAATATCGGCCCATGTTCTCTGCAATCCATTTTTCAGCTTCCGAAGTTAAGGCCGTTTTCGGATTCAGCTTTAAGTCAGTGCTGAGAAAAATATCCTCGGTTGTGGCTGAACCTGCATCGCCAGTCTTCTTAACAAAGGGGCCGTGATTGTTTAGAAGACGAAGAATTTCAGAAATTTGGTGCTCCTCGTCTTCGGTATTTTGATTGATGAGTTTTGATAAAGATCCGATTCCGGAGCTTCCTTTGAATCGATGGCTTTCTTTTAACTCTGTCAGAATGTCTTTAAGAGCATTGTCGGGAGAAGAGATGTCGGCGTACACCGCACCTGGTCCGACCGCAGCCAGCTGGTACATATCGCCAAGGATAATGACTCTGGTTTTCTTAGTATCGATAACATTGAATAAGTTGAATGCGATCTCACTGTCGATCATGGAAGCTTCATCGATGACGAGAATATCGCACTCTAAACAATGCGTCTCATCAGGACGGCTTCCTTCATCCGTAGGCGAGCTAAGCCACATATGGATGGTATTTGCCAGAAGCCGGTTATCTTTATAAGCTCGATCAACGTTCGGGAAAATCTTCGGCCTCTCAATTAAGCTTTCAATTAATCGGCTTTTTGCTTTACCGGTTGGCGCTGTAACATAGATTTTAGCTTCCGGCTGCCCCTCTAAGAGAGCTTCTAAAATTCGGACAACGGACGAGGTCTTGCCGGTGCCCGGACCTCCCGAAATGATGCTGAGATTATTGCTTAAAGCTTTTTGAATAGCCTGAAATTGCTCTTTGTTAGGACGGTCATAAATGTCCTGGCTTTGAAAGTAGTCGGCAAGTTTTTTGGATTCTGGGCGGATTTCGACCTTTCTGGAAGCCAATTGAATTAGCTTGCGTCCTAGAAGTGCTTCATGAAAGAAGTTGGTGTGAGAATAGATTCTCGTTTGCTTTTTTTCACTTCTGTCTATAAGAAACGGGACGGCAGGAATACCGAAGTTTCGATGAGGATTACCGCTGTAACCCGAAACGTTATATGCCAGACCGAAGTCCTCCATTATGTGGACACCGAGTTCTTTTTCCTGTGTAGGAGACAGGGCGACACATACGCCTCCTTTTTCTTCTTCCATTTTCCACAGCTGAAGGAACTTCTCTAAAGTGTCCTTCAAAAGTGTGGCGTCCTTAGAGGGATTTTTTCTAACCGCAACTCGATAAAGGGCGTTTTTAATGCCTTGAAGAGCAGCTTCTTCGGGTGTCCAATCATTCTGCATGGTTTCCTCCTTTGAGCTCGGTTTCGTATTTTTGAACTATTTCTTCGCTGTATCCGTTCCGCAGGATTTCATCCAAGCAGTCAAGTACTTCTTTTTTGGGTCTATCGAAGTAGATCCCCTGAGAAGGATTAGATGCCTTGATGCCGCGTAAAAAGAAATAAGCGGCTCCTCCTATGAGGTCATACACATCATTGCTTTTAAACCGAGTCTCCAGGTATCGCTTAAGAACTACAAGATAAAGAAGATATTGAAGTTTGTAGTGCTTTTTGTCCATCGCCTGATCAAGGAGAGACTTAGTGTAGTTAGACGGGTTCTCGTCTAGGAAATTACTTTTCCAGTCGATAACCCAGAACTTACCTTTAGCGAAAAAGATTAGGTCAATCGCACCAATCAAATAACCATTAATCTGTTCTTCACTTAAGTTCAGTCCGGGATATCGAGGATCCAAGCGGCGTAGAGTCTCTCCGAGCTGTTTGCCGGTAAGACGATGGCTGTCCTCCGAAATTGCCGGGTTAGATAAAATGAAGTCCATTTCAGCTATCTTCTTATCCGACTCTAACTGCGACAGACTAAAGTTTTCCAGCCCGGGAATTCCTTTGACGTTCATCACGTCGGTGATCATTTCGACTAAAGCTGCCGTATGGGCATCAACTGCAGATTCTAGGCTCTCACCTTCTGAAACCTCTGTCTCAATCGCATTGGAAAGAAGACGATTTTTGACGAACGGAATTAAGACATCTTCACGTTCAGGATTGCTTATATCTGCGGTTCTGAAATCTAATTCTTCAAGCAAACGGTGCAGAAAATCTCCGTATGCAGCTGCCGAAAGTTTTGGGTTTTTAAAACGCAGATTATCTTGAGCTTCGATGACTTGAACTTCTTCTTCGATTTCATCTTTAGAAGGAAGTTCGTCTATGGCTGGAGATTCTTCAGGCAGAACCTCGATACCTCTGGACAAAGCAGAGAAGCTTGTCCGGATCCATTCTGCTGAGAAAATGGGATACGCCTGACCGACCGATAGGTCTGAGGCGGTCAGTTCTTCCGTAAGTTCTTTGGTTTGAACCTGACGCGATGGCGAAGGTATCAAATCCGGATAGAGCAGGGTTGAGAAATTTCTAATTAAGGAAGCGGAATAATCGTCCGGAATAATAAAGTCGTCGGAAAGTTTTTTTGTTCCTTCTAATAATGCATCTCTCACGGGAACATTGTTTTTTTCTAACTCTTCATCAAGGGTTTTAAACAGAGTTTTGGGACCGATATATTTATCCGGCTCAAAAGAGCCAGTCAAAGCCTGGAGGGTAGAGGACTTGGTGTAATTTCCGTGCAAACCTGGGAAAGTTTCCTTTTCTCCTTTTAGCTTTGAGTATTTTGAGGTCTGTTTAAAAAACATAGGAAGTACCAACAAGGAGGAGGCCCGAGTCATAGCAACATAGAGCAACCGTACCCTTTCCATTTGTTCTTCCTCGTAGGCATAGCTTTTACCTTCTAAATAAGAACGGATTTGGGTTGCCTCGGCGAGAAATTTTCGAACTTTAACGCCATTAACAATCTCATTTACCTCAGAAACTACGTTTTTCCCTGCCATAAAAACAGTTCTCGGAAGGATGACCACAGGATATTCAAGTCCTTTACTTTTGTGAATGGTCTCTATCCTGACGAGATCAGAGTCAGACTCAAGCCTTAATGTTTCTTGATCGGCCCCATCTGAGGCTTTTCGGTCGAGCCAACGCAAAAGTCCTGAGACAGTTTTAATTTTTCTATTTTCTTCATGGAGAAGCTCAAGGATATGGCGATAGTTTGTTAATGCTCTTTGGCCGTTAATTTGAGGCAGCAGGCGTTCCTCAACTTCGAATTCTTTAAAAAGTTCTGTAAAAGCAGCGAGTACACCGTATTTTTTTGCTCTCTCATTGGCTTTTTCGATTCTTTCACGTGCAAGCAAACTTGCTTGGACATCTTCTTCAATAAGTTTTATAGAGTGGCCGAAGATTGGGGTTACTCGGGCTTTCGTCATTGCCGACAAGGATTTAGGGTTCTCCATTGCACTCAAAATAGCTGCAATGTCTTGAGCCTCTTGGCTCTCTAGAACTCGTTCGTCGCTTTGAATAATAAAACGGATCTGACGCTTGGTTAACTCTTCCATGAGTCCGTCAGCATCTTTCCTTCTTCGAACCAAAATTGCGATGTCACTGGGTTTTAATTTACGCAGGCTGGATCCCACTCTTATATCTTTTTCCAACAGTGATTTGATTTTTTCGGCAAGAAAGAAATCTTCATACTTTTCTAATACATTGACGTTAGAGGGGTCGATCTCTTGCGATGACCAGCGCCAAACTTCAAAGGAAGAGAGAGGAATAAATTTCCCATCGGACGTGCGCTCGAAAAGAGGAAGTTTGGATGAGTTGAATTCAACATCTGTGTATTGAATTTTGCTGTTTAAGAAGCTGCCGATGCCCGAAGCTGAAGAATTAAGGCCGAAGAAAGTATTGATTGAGGCCACGAGACCCGGGGTAGAACGGAAGTTTTTCTTCAGATAAAGGTGATTCTTGATGTCTTTCTTCGAATCCAAATAAGTGTCTAAATCGGCAGATCTGAAGCCGTAGATAGATTGTTTAGGATCGCCCACGAATACTACCGGAATTTGCCTTTCCGGAGCTTTTAGAAATAGTTCAGAGAAAATAGTGTACTGAAGAGGGTCCGTATCCTGGAACTCATCAATGAGGACGGCATCAAACTTCTCTCTTACAGCTTTAACGAATTCAGGATTATCAAGTCTAGCCTCCATCTCCACGAGGAGATCATCATAAGTGACAGTTCTAGCTGCTGCTTTAAGCTTTTTAAGAAGTGCAGGAGCTTCGTCTCTAAACTTTTCGAGATGCTGTTTAAAAGAAATAGTATTGTCAAAGATAATGGACTGCGAGCAGGGAGATCTCACTGACAAAGCTGAAACTCTCTCTAAAATCTTTGAAAACCCCGGGTATTTTAGGAAGCCAACTTGATCTATCAGGTTTACGTTTTTTATTTCTTTCCTGACAAAAGTGTCAACCACTTCAGAGATAAGGCCGGAAGTATCTCCGATTTCCGCATCCGAGTCTGACCTGGAAGAGAAAGAGCAGTCTTTTACCATTCTTTGACAAAAGCTATGGATGGTAAAGATTGAAGCGTCTTCGATTTTGGATAAAGCTTCGGTCACGGTCTCACGGATAGACTCCGGAGTAATTGCACCGGTTTGAACCCATAATTCAATTTGGCTTTTTAAGGTCTCATCTTCAAGTTTGTCTAATTCTTGCTTCCAACTGCTTTCATTTTGAAAGATTTCTAAGATATTCAGAAGAGCCTGCTGGAGACGGTTTCTTAGCTCAGAAGTTGCGTTTTTCGTAAACGTAACAATGAGAATTCTTTCAATATCAATTCTCTTCTCAACGATTAATCGGAGCAGAAGATGCATCAAAGAATAGGTTTTCCCGGTTCCGGCGCTAGCCTCAATCAGAATAGGTTCTGTAAGAGAAGTATGAATGGGGTCAAAGACATTTAATGTTTTCATCTTTCTTCCTTCAAAATCTGAGATTCGATGATCTGCTGAAGTTCATCAATGTCTTCCTCAAGAAAGCGGCCAACGTCCGTTGCCGTTTTCTTGGAATTTCTGGACTTAGGAAATAGTTTCGCCCAAATAGGTTTTGAGCACGCGCAGGCTGCAGTATGATCAAATCCTGTCCATAAGAGAGTCTGTGTTTTTTCTTGTGTCAGTCCGAGAGAAAAACGCCTTGAAAGATCAAAGAGACGCACCATTTGCTTAACATCTTCTTTATTTTCTTCGAAAATTACATCCGGAAGCTGATCGAGAGCTAAAAGAAAATAGTCTTCCTGCGCTGCTTCCGTTTTCGGATCCGCTACTAAACTCATCACCATGGTTGGTTTCTTTGCAGCTGTCCAGATATCCGCACGTAGTTGCAGCCTGTCAGTTTGGCTGGCTGAAGAATTGTCATCAAAAATCACATATCTATTTTGATGATCGGTATAGACCTCTAGAGGAGAATCCGTGACTTGTGTGATTCTGCAAGAAGGCTTATCAAATTTAAGGACAACTCCTTCGGTCACTGGAAAGAGTTTAAATTTTTTAATTTTTTCAAGTTTTTTGGCATGAACAAGTTCTGCATTGCTCCACGCATCGTTTGTACTTGAAAGACGAACATCTTTAATTCCGTTTAAGGGATCTAATGAACGCTGACGAGTCAGTTCATCATCACTATAACCTTCTTCTAATTCTCTCAAGTACTTCCGCTTCCTTAGGGTGAGAGATAACGCATCATTCGGAGCAAGCCAGGAAAATTCCTCTTCTTCTTGTCCGGAATAAATATCCAGCTTGTGTTTCTTCAACACATACTTATCTGGATCAGAGAGGAACTTAATAAGCTCGGAGGCCGATAAGCTCCCTTTATGAACGATAGATAGACCCAGACTGGTATCGGGAATAGGAGTTCCTCCGATAGCCGGAAGAGGTAAAGAATAATTGGCACTCCTTGCTTTCAAAATGGATTGGAGCATTGAGGAGTTTGGACTGAGCCAAGGACGTGAAGAAGTCTTCTTAAAATTTTTTTCAGAGAAGGAATTCAGAGGAAGTTTGACTTCAACAGACTCCCATAGTTCTTTCGCTTTGTCCTTTCCCTTCTCTCCGGTAAGAGCGTTCGATAAGAAGTAGTTCTTGAAATTTTGAACAACGCTCGAAGGATTTGTCTCGGTCACCGGATCTGTTCCAACCGTATAAGAAATAACTAAATTCTTTCTCGCAGCTAAAAGAATATCCAAAAATCTCGCTTTATTGTCTTCTCGGCTGTCTCTGTCGGCTCTTCTCTTGAGCTGGTCTACTCCCATGAGGTCGAACTCTTGATGGGAAGAACTGCCCGGGAAACCGCTGTTTTCATCAAAGCCGCAAAGTGCGATAACTTTAAAAGGCAACCCTCTTAATTCCTGTACGGACGAGAAGGTAATGGAACCAGTGGGTTGAGCAAGACTTGGAGTGTTTCTCAGATGAGTTTCGATAACGTTCCAGATAACGGAAAAAGGAACTTTTGTCCCTTCCTCGAGGCCTTCCTGCATAGCGCCTGATAATCTTTGTAGACTGCTTCGGAAGCTGAGAATTTCCTGCGGGGTTTCATTTGTGACGAAATACTGATTCAGCCAACCGGAAATGATTTCATGCCATTCTTGAGGCGTCTTTAAACCGCCGTCTTTGAATAATTCTTTTCTTGTCTCTTCTAAAGATTCGGACAAAGCTACAATCGTTTTGAAGAGTTTGCCGCGCCCATCTGTGACTAAGTCAAAACCGCCTTTCTCATCTCCAAATACAGGAAGAACATCTCCGAAAGTATTTTTCTCAATAGGGTTAATGAAATAGCCCATGGTCAGGCGCTCGACGGCCTGATCTAATGTTCCGTCGGATGCATCCAGATTTAAATCTTTTAAATGCTCCTGAGATAAGCCGAAGCGGAATCCAGCTGCCTTGAGCCAGGTAGATAAAACGGAAATGTCTGAGAGAGAAAGATCCCATCTTTCTAAGTTAATCGGCAGTTCAAGCCATTCTTCTAAATCTGCAGCATTGAATCGGGAGTTTAATAATTTCCCAAACCCTAAGATAGCTGCCAGAGAGAGGTAAGTATCTGCAATGGAATTGCCGATAATCTTATAAGGCAGTCGAAGGTTGTTGGGCAATGCTCCCATTACAGCTTCAATAGCAGGTGTTGCCTTTTCAATGTCCGGAACAATAACGGCAATGTCGGAGAGGTTGAGCTTTTTCTCGCCGTCTTTATTTTCGGACGATAACCGATAATGAATCCAATCGATTACTCCTTCAATTTCTCGTGGAAAAGAGGGAGCTTTAAATACCTTTAAAGACTCATCAGAAGGATCTGCTTCTGTCGGCAGCTTTGAGGAGTCCATAAATAGAATGGAGTTCTGGAATTTGTGCAGATAACTGTCCTGCGGTTGCTGGAAATAGTAGGCCTGAACATCTTCGGAAGTGAAGAGTTTTAATTCGGGCGAGAGGGGATCAAATTTTTTGCTTAAGTCTTCGATTCTTGCCCGGTTTCGTTTAATCGCCGGTTTAGTCGGTTTAGGAACCTCTTGCTCCTCGATAGCATCCGTCTCAATGACTTCTCCGTTATCCACATTCAGGAAGCGATACAAACGATCGATCATCGCTCGGGTAGACGGACTGTTGGCAGTAAGAAACTTCTGAGCTTTTTCATCCCAATCCTCTTTGCTGCTCCAGTCGAACAGTTCTATTGGCATGGACTCAAACCAATACTCCGCACAAGGGTTCATTATGTAAAGCCAGAGCTGAGGAGCATTTTTGTCTTCCGCAAAAGCTTTCAAGAAAGGCAGAAGTATCGGAGGCAGAGAAAACGGCATGAAGAAATGAAGCGATTTCCCTTTGTCTTTCGGTTCGAAATGGAAGTGCTGCAGAGTATCTTTTATTTTTAACAGGTTGTGAAGATCTTTTGTCTTTCCAGCCTTGGCGACTCTCTCCCAGAGATTCCTCTGCCAGTAATAGTCAGGTTGTTCCTTCATGGCGAGGGCTTTGTCTGCGGGCAGAGGAAAAGACTTCTCATCAATCCAATTTAATAACCAGTCCATGCGGAATGAGCCATAGGTGGCATAGAGCCGGCTCATTTGATAACAAAATTCAATCAGATTAATGTTTCGGAGTTCAGGTTCGGCGTTACGGTGAAGAAAGGTCTCAAGCCGCGCATAGGAGGTCTCTGGAACTACTGCTTTTAATTCTTCAAAGAATTTTGGGTTTTTGAGGATATTCCAAATCTGCCAGTCCAACGAAGTGCCGATGGAGCCGGGACGGAAGGTTGCACCCATGAAAGGTTTCAGCCAATCAAAAATTGAGCAAAATCTGATTCCCGGAAGAATAGAAAATTTATCTGCAAGACTGCGAGCGAGTCTGTCTTCAATGGCCGACGAAGCCGGGATAATTTCAATTTTCTCGAATATGCGGGATGGATCTCCAGCCATTGCTTCTAAGTCTTGAAAGACGTTTTCTGCCAAAGCGGCTTCTAACCCTTCGTAAACATTGCAGTAAATCGTGTGAATCATAAAGAAACCTTTTTAAAGACTTCTGTTGATGCTGAACCAAATAAGAAAAAGCAGAGTCGTCAATCCGCAAAGATGAACGGACGATCTCTACTTTCTTTTTACGCCTTAATGCGTCAAAGTATGTCTGAAGAAAGACTTTAAGCCTTTAACGGAGGTACCTCAATGCAGGAAACAAAGGGATTCTCAGAGATGCAGTCCAGCTTATATCTCTCTCCTTTGATGAGAGTGTAGTAAAGACCGTCTTTTTCAAAGTTAAAGTCAGGGTTTACTTCAAAGCCGTTTTTCTTGGCATATTCGACAAATTCCTTGCGGCTTTCGTCTACGGTCATACCGGGACGAACATAAAGCCCGACTAAATAAATGTTGGTGAAGTAGTCATTAGGTACATTCATGCGATCGTAAGCGGTGACGGCTTCGATGCTTTCTATCGTCATGAATTGCTGTCCGACCAAACTCGGTTCTTCAATTTTTTCTAACTGTCCGGCAAGAGCTTGGTAAGTCTGTCTCTTCGCTAAAACGATAATAGCGATACTGTTTTCTTCCTGCGGGTCATCGGAAATCATTGAGATGCGAGGGAAAACAGAGACCTTGCGTGTGCCGACGCAGAACAATCCGCAATGCTGAAGGAATTTGTCCGGAAAATCGGTTCGCGAAGAGTAGGCCGGATGCATGGTAATGGACGCCTGAGCAAAATTGTCAGGACAGAAATCGGCCTCTAAATCAGCAACATCATTCCATACTTGTCTGGCCTGTTCAACAAGCGTTGAGCGGTTGACCGAGAATGTATAAGGTTTATTTGCGTTCAACAGATTGTTGAGTTGGACGTCTTCGGAATTTGGATTAATGCTCATAAGTTGTCAAATAAATCAGAATAGGAACGAACGTTCTTAGTAAGGTTAAAGTGGCTGTATGCCTTTGCGGTTGCAATTCTTCCGCGAGGCGTGCGCTGCACAAAACCTTCCTTGATAAGGTATGGTTCTACCATATCTTGCAGTGTCTCGGAATCTTCTCCGACGGAAGATGCCAAGTTTTCAATGCCGACGGGACCGCCTTGGAACTTTTCAATAATGGACAGCAAGAACTGGCAATCCAGGCTGTCGAGCCCGATAGGGTCGACTTCCAGCATAGTGAGAGCTGCTTTAGCAATTTCTGCGGATAACTGTCCGTTGTGGCGTACTTCCGAATAATCGCGGATGCGCCTGAGAAGTCGGTTGGCAATTCGCGGAGTTCCGCGGGAACGCTTCGCAATTTCAGCAGCTGCTTCTTTATTGGCCGGCATATTGAGAAGCTTCATGGAACGAAGAACAATGGAAGTCAGATCTCGCGCAGAATAGTACTGAAGCTGAGAGCGGATTCCAAAACGATCGTTCAGAGGCTTTGTCAGAGAGCCGGCTCGTGTTGTGGCACCTACCAATGTGAAATGGGGAAGGTCGATTTTGATGGAGCGGGCCGCCGGCCCCTCCCCGATCATGATATCGAGCTTGAAGTCTTCTAAGGCGGGATAAAGAATTTCTTCCACTACCGGTGAAAGTCTGTGAATTTCGTCAATAAACAAGACATCATGCGGCTCTAAGCTGGTCAGCATCGCCGCAAGGTCACCGGCCTTTTCCAGGACCGGCCCTGAGGTTTGACGCAGATTCACACCTAACTCATTAGCAATAATATTGGAGAGCGTTGTTTTGCCTAAGCCCGGAGGACCGAATAATAAAACGTGATCGAGAGCCTCCCCGCGGTTCTTTGCTGCAGTAATAAAAATTTCCAGCTGTTCACGGATGGCGTCTTGCCCGACATAATCTTTTAAGCGTGTGGGACGTAAGGCTTTGTCGACAACGTCTTCCTTGGATACTTTCTCAGAGGAAACGATTCTGTCTTGTTGTTCTGTCATCTTTTAACGAATCTATTTTGCGAGTTGGACAAGGGCCAGTCTAATGCCTTCAGAGGTATCAACTCCTTCCGGCAGATTCTTCAGTGCTGCTCTTGCTTCACGTTCGTTGAAGCCGAGGGCCGTTAAGGCAGAAAGAATATCCGCCTGAGAAGAAGTTAGAGCTGTAACCGGTCCGGATGCGACGATCTTATCTTTTAACTCAAGGACAAGGCGCTCGGCAGTTTTCTTGCCGATGCCAGGAATCTTGGTCAGCAATGCGGTTTCCCCATTGGCGATGGCATTCCCGAGATCGGCAACGGACATGGAGGAAAGCATAGCCAAAGCAGTGCGGGGGCCAATGCCGGTGACTTTTAACAGCTGAAGAAAAAGTGCCTTTTCAGCTTTGGTCAAGAAGCCAAACAGAAGCTGAGCATCTTCTCTGACAATGAAAGCTGTGTATAACTGGACAGTTTCTCCGATCTCAGGAAGATTGTAGAAAGTCGACATCGGAACATCGACCTGATAACCCACACCACAGCACTCAACAACCACTTCAGGAGGGTTCTTTTCTTTTAACTTACCATTCAACGATGCGATCAATTTATTTCAATCCTCCGACTAATTTTGTCCATTGTCCTCTGACACGTGAGGAGCTCGATCCCTTTCTTGCAACTGCAGTGCCGCTGACACCAAGTTTCTTCTGTGCAGGAAGCATTCCAAGAATAATTTTTGTATTTGCGTAGCAGATCGCTGCCGCAATAGCGTCCGCCTCATCCTCTGAGAATTTCTTATCCTCACAGCGCAGGAGACGAGCGACCATTTCCTGGATTTGTTGTTTTTCAGCGGCGCCGTAACCCGTAACCGATTTCTTGATTTCTCGAGTACTGAACTCACGGCACTCTAAACCTTGAACAGCTGCTGCGCAGATAGCCGCTCCGCGAGCGTGTGACAGCAACATACTCGACTGAGCATTTGTATTCAAAAAAGTTTTTTCGATAGCGGAAACAGCAGGCCGGTTTTTTTCAATTATCTCGGCTAACCCTTTATAGATGTAAGCCAGACGCTCATAAAGTTCGCCTTTCGGGACGTTAAGTACGCCGGAGTCTACTAAGGTTATCTTTCCGGGCAGATAGGCAATCACACCGTAACCGGTGTGATTCAAGCCAGGGTCAATCCCCAGAATTTTAAGAGCCTGCGTTTCCAAGCTTAAAAGCCTCCCATGCCCGGGAAACGGCCGCCGAAGCTCTTAAAGGCGCGCATCATCTTAGCCATGCCGCCTTTCTTCATCATTTTCATCATGTCGCGGCTTTGTTCAAATTGTTTCAGCAGCTTATTGACTTCCTGCACGCTGACACCGGCTCCTGCGGCGATTCTTCTCTTTCTGCTGGCCTTGATGATTTCCGGCTTGCGTCTTTCTTTCGGCGTCATTGAGTTGATGATGCCTTCGGTACGAGCAACCATCTTATTAGCTTGCGCATCATCAATGGAGCCCGCAGCTTGAGCGAATTGAGCCGGAAGCTTTTCGATAAGAGAACTGAAGCTTCCGAGATTTTTAACCTGCGCGATTTGTTCTTTGAAGTCTTCCAAGTCGAAGTCATCGCCTTTTTTGATTTTTTCAGCGAACTTCTGAGCTTTTTGGACATCGACGGCATTTTTAACGTCTTCAACCAAGGAGACAATGTCTCCCATGCCGAGGATTCTGCCTGCCATCGCTTCCGGTTCGAATCTTTGGAAGCCGGTGAGTTTTTCACCGACACCGATGAACTTGATAGGTTTGCCTGTGACAAATCGGACGGAAAGGGCAGCGCCGCCTCTGGAATCGCCGTCAACCTTAGTTAAGATGATGCCGGTTAACGGAAGCTTTTCACCGAAGGCTTTTGCGGTATTGATGGCATCCTGACCGACCATAGCATCAACTACGAACAAGGTTTCGATCGGATGAAGATTTTTCTCCAGATCAGAGACTTCGTTCATCATCTGTTCATCGATAGCTAAGCGGCCGGCGGTATCGACGATCAGAACATCGTAGAAGTGGCGTTTGGCATAGTCCAAAGCTCTTTCGGCAATATCTAAAGGCTTTTCGTTCGGCTGGCTCGGGAAGAAATCAATCTCTGCCTGAGCAGAAACCGTCTTCAACTGTTCGATAGCGGCAGGGCGATAGACGTCGGTGGAGACCGCTAATACTTTCTTTTTCTTTTCTTTGACGAGCCAACGGCCGAGCTTACCTGCCGTAGTTGTTCTACCTGCACCCTGTAAGCCGGCCAATAAAAGTACGGCCGGAGGCTGAGTGGCAAGATTAAGTTCTCTTTGCTGCGGAGTGTCGCTGCCTCCGATAACTTCAGTGAGTTCTTTATGAACGATGCCGACTAAAGCCTGCCCCGGAGTTAAAGAACCTACGACTTCTTCGCCCAGCGCTTTTTCCTTAATGCGCTTAATGAGATCTCGAACGACCGGGATGGCGACATCTGCTTCAAGCAGGGCAATTCGAACTTCCCGGAGCATTTCCTGGGTGTTGGACTCCGTAATGCGGGCCTGGCCTGTGATGGTCTTAACAACTTTGCTAAGTCTTTGTGTCAGTGAATCGAGCATGAATTTAATTCTAATTAAATGGTTACGCCTTACAATACAGTCATCAAATAATAAGAGACATATAGATGACAATTTATGCCATATTTTACGTGCTTGCAGCTGTTTTGTATTTAGCGGCAGCCTTTGGTATTTACAAAAGTTTTCAAGCAGAAACTCCTGAAAATACCTTTTGGATTCGGCCGGTTATTGTAGGCGGATTGATGATTCAGGCTTTTCTTATTTACGAAGCCTTATTTACTCACGGTACTCCTCATTTCGGTCTGGCTTTAGCACTTTCTATCACTCTCTTTACATGCACGCTGATCTTGCTGATTGAGACCTTGTTCTCAAAGATTTCAGCGATGTTGATTTTCATTCTCCCGCTTGCCGCGGTTTCGATGGTGCTTCCTATCATTCTTCCGGGAACGCCGTTAGGTCCGGAAACTGCCAGTTTCTCTTTCCGCATGCATCTGCTGTTGGCTATTTTGGCTTACAGCTTAATGACAATGGCATTGGTTCAAGCACTTTTGCTGGTTTCGGCTCATAACTTACTTCATCAAAAGAAGCTCAGTGACGAACCGGAAGAAGGCAAGGTGAGCCTTTTCGAAAGAATGCCGAGCGTCATTGAGATGGAAAAAATTCTTTTCCGTTTAATATGGGCCGGTTTTATTGCCTTAACCATTGCTATTCTTTTCGGATTGGTTTTTTCAGAGGAACTTTTCGGACAAGCTTTCCGTCTTGATCACAAGACGATTGTGACCATCATGGCGTGGATGATTTTCGGTATTCTCCTGTTAGGACACCACTTCTTGGGATGGAGAGGCCGTTTTGCGGCCAGATGGACCGTTATTGGGTTCACGCTTCTCATGCTCTCCTACTTCGGTGTTAGATTTGTGCAGGAAGTGATTCAGTAAGAAGGCGTTATGGGAAGAATTCTATTTTTCGTAGTTATCGCAGCCGCCCTTTATTTCGGCTGGAGGGTGTGGAGAGTCAAGCAAATTCAAGAGAACTCTCAGAAAGACAGAGCTCCTCATCCCATCACGAAGACTCCGGGTCACAAAATGGTTCAGTGCGACCATTGCGGGTTGTATTTGGATGAAGCCGAGGCTATTCATAAGGATGGTCATTATTACTGCTGCAAGCAGCATATGATTGCCGGACCGAAGAATAATGAAAATTAGTCCTTCAGGCTGGTGCGATTCAGCGCAAGTTCTTCCGTCGCCATTTTTCAATGAAAGACCCGAGGAGCAGTCGATCGACTTAGTCGTTATTCACAACATCAGTTTGCCCGCCGGAAAGTTTGGTACGGGCGATGTAGACGCTCTTTTTCTGGGATGTCTGGACTGTCACAAAGATCCTTCGTACGAAGACTTGAAAGATCTGAAAGTGTCTTCTCACTTCTTTATTTCAAGAACCGGAGAACTCAAGCAATACGTTTCTTGCAAGGAGCGGGCTTGGCATGCAGGAGTATCTTGTTTTCAAGGCAGAGAGAACTGCAATGACTTTTCCATCGGTATTGAGTTGGAAGGAACGGATAACACCAAGTTCGAAAGTGTTCAATATGAAAGGCTGGCAGCGTTGCTGGATGCTATTGCAGATGTATATCCTATTAAAGCCGTTGCCGGACACAGCGACATAGCTCCGAATCGAAAAACTGATCCGGGTCCTTGTTTTAGTTGGCTGCGTCTGATACGGCTTTGTGAAAATGGCAGAATAATCTCCTTTCCGTATGTGAAGTAAAAGAGTTCTTTGAGAGTATTCGTCGATGCTCAGAGAACCAAAACTGTAATAACATTGTGGGAAGGAGAGGAGGTTAGAGATGTTTGGTTTATTTTTATTTACGCTTAAATTAGTTTGCTCCGCATTCGGATGTTTGCTTCTTTTACGCGCATACATGCGTTTTATGTGTACGCCGTCTAACGATCCTTTGTACGCATTCTGCTACTCTTTAACCGAGTGGGCAGTTAGATCCGCTTCAACTTTTATCAAACGAAGAGGAAACATTGACTGGCCTTCAATTTTTGTTTGCTACCTCGTTGCCGTCCTCTACCAATTCTTCCATTGGCTTGTAGGAAGCGGCTCCTTCGGTATTTTTCCCTTTATCTTGGGCTCGGCTGTACTTGTTGTTTATTGGGCAATTGAGCTGGCCATGTGGATTGCTTTGGCTTTCTGCATTTTCTCTTGGGTGAATCCTTCCGGTCAGATTTACAGAGTCACAAGTTTCTTGTCTTATCCGTTCTTGGCTCCCTTCAAGAAATTTATTCCGAACTGGCGCAACCTCGACTTATCGGCTTTAGCGTTTTTTATTTTGGCAAATATTGCCCTAGCTGTATTAGCTCCGTTAACTTAACATTTCTTCCTTTGCCAGGACCAAAAAATCTTCCTCTCCAAAAAGGAAGATTTTTTGTTGAGAAAAAATGCAACTGGAAAAATATTTCACCTGCTCTCTAAGTTAAACATTGTGGCAAATGAGGAAAGCAAAGCAGCGGCTCTGATGCTGAGAGACGCCGTCGGAGAGGGCCCGGGTATTTTTTGAAGAAAATCTAACAAAGGAATTTTCTCAAAAACAAAAAGAAAAAGCTCAAACCAAAATTTGAGCTTTTAATTTGGCTCCCCGAGTTGGACTTGAACCAACGACCTGCGGATTAACAGTCCGTCGCTCTACCGACTGAGCTATCGG
>NZ_CABSJB010000015.1:0-59740 GCF_902477955.1 uncultured Turicimonas sp.
TTTGTTTAATTGAGGATTTTTAAAATAATGAAGATCTAGAAGCGCAAAATTTCAGGGCAATCCGTGGGCCGTTTTGCTCAATATGTAGATGAGGCGTCGTTAATCCTCGTTATATTTCAGCTCGATTTTCTCTTTTTCAAGGATTGTGTACTTGGGCATTCCTTTTGAATAATTCTGAGCTCCTTTCTCAAACAGAGAGATCCCCACAAAGCAATTATTGTTTTTTGCAATAAAGAGGTAAGACACGGAGTCGTTAAGATGATTCTCCAGAAGATAGTCGGCTTTGATTTTTGAAAAACTTTTTTCTTCAAGGTAGCGAAATATCAATTGATCACTATCCAAGTAATTTTCCAAATTATTAAGAACGGTCAGTCTAGGCAAGATCTTTTGAAAATTCGGACTCTTTTCCAACAAAGCCATTGTTATTCTTTCTTCCAGAACTGCAAGAAATACAGCCTCTCTTTCTGCTGTTCTGATGAAGTCAATATCCCGAAGGTACTGGAATCCGGCAAGATGGTGAAAATGTCCACGGTCGAAGCGAAGATCTATGTCCACTTTGCGCCCCTTCTTCCCTAATACAAATCTGTAAGAAAAACGAGTCAGGTGCAGAAAACTATTTGCAATTTGACAAAGCGGGTCCATAATCGCGCTAAAAATAAGACCCGCACAGTGCGGGCCTTGATGGTGTTTTATTTCGGCTTTCAGCCTAGCTAAGTTGAGGTAACGTCACCGAACCCTTCCCGAAGGCTCCGTGCTTCAAGGCTTCTTAGCACCCTCAAGCACCTCATAACCAAATCTGCACACTCGTTGCAGACTTACTACTTTGTATGTATTTTATCCATACGTTTGACACCCGTCAATTTCCGTAAGGATCGGCCTTGTGCGTTTCAGAGATTAAGCAGCAAACCGATTCTTCCAACAAGTCCGCTAAAAACGTGAAATAATTAACAAGATCAAGTTTAACGATCAGTTCGTAAACGTCTGCACAAGAAGTCCCGCCAAGATTTTTTGATTAAAGCGTTATGAACTTCTTTAATGCAGCCGGGCTTCATGCCTGTCGGGAAGCCCCGCAGGTCACCCTGTCATTTCCCTATTCTAAAAAACTCCTCTTTTCTGCCGTAAAAGTCGGCTGGAAGAAAAATTCAAAGCAACCGAAAAAGCAGGTATCCGGCTCGATTTGCGGCACAAGGACGACCTAAGAAGAAATCCCAAGATCTCGAACGTTAAAGGTTAAACAAAATGAACTACGAAGAAAAAATCGAATATGCGGAACCGGTCGTTATTGAAAAGCGACTCATGCAGCAGCTGATCGACCCCGGCACGGACGTCCGTCCGCTGGACGCTAAGGCAGCCGAAAAGTTTCTCGCCGAGTATGAGGTGCTGAGATTTGAGAATCCGCTGGAAACTCAAATTTGCAAACCTTTCGGCGGAGAAAAAGAAACCGAATGCGTCACGGCACTGGCGGTGATGAAGGAAACGATCAAAAAGATTGATGCGCTTGAGCACGATTTAGATGAAGCAAGACAGAACCAATGGCGCACCGAGTACCTCCAAGACTGTAAGTCCGGGAAGGAGGTCAAACCTCTTTTCGGCGTTGATATCGAGTACGACAACATTCCATGGGAGAACCCGCTTGATGAAGAGGAAATGGATTATTTGACCCAGATAACGCCTACGTCTTTTGTGCTTGATCCAAAAGGGGAACCGGGCAGAATTGATCAGCTGGACTCGGCTCTGATAACAAAGTTCGGCGCATTTCTCAATAGGAAAAACGGAGAAATTGAAGATGACAAATATTACTGCGCTCCGGAGTTTCGCAGAAATGAGGTGTGTTATTACGGCTCTTTGAGATTTCACCTCCACGAAGTCGGAGAGCCGGTGAAATCATTCGGAAACTGGAACGAACAAACAAAAACATGGAGCGGCGTATTCGATCTTTCTCAATTAAACGTGGACGACAAGGAGGACATTAAAGATGCTCTGGAAGAACTTCCAGAGAAATTATCTCAGGAGAAAGTTTTTCAAGGCGCTAAAGAGGATGAACTTTTCTGGAGAGAAAGTGTCACGGCTCCGGTAGAACAAACGCTGCGGCTGCTTGAAGAACCGAAAAAAGAAATCAAACTTCAGGTAAAAGAGAAGGACCTCAGTATGGCGGATGTTTTGGAGCGGAGCATCCGGGAAAAAGCCGAAGAGCGATGGAAGGCCATTGAGACCGAGCGCAACCAGTCCAAAGCAGTTTTAACACCGGAAAACAGAAAGGTATTCGACGTCCTGTTTGAAGCTTATGTTGCGACCGAAGAACTTCAAAAGCACCCTAGATTGCAAAAGGCGCTGGAAAAACAACTTCTCAGTGTCTTTGTAGCGGCCCAAAAAAAAGGTATTACCGTCGGACTTAATGAATATTCAATGGACGCGCCGAGCAGAAATCAAACGATCATTCAGGTCAAGCAGCCCGCCCGCGACCGGGAAAAACAATAAGAACAGGAGGAGAAGATGGCAATCAGTTTTAAAGAACAAATTGACAACTTCAGCAACGATTTTTATATCAACACGGCCTACATTCCCTACATCGTCAATGGGCCGGAATGCGCAGACGGTTTGTCTGCGGATGAACTGAAAAAAATTGATGACTTCCTCGATAAATGGTCATACGTCGATTGTTCGGAGGCAATGCTCGATTCACCGGACTTCGGTGAATGCCGTATCTGCGGTATGCAAGCAGCGGTGACTAAGGCCACTTTTATCAATAAAGAGGCCGTCCGGGAAGAAGAGCAGCGGAGAGAAACCGATGAGAAATTATCGGAGCTTTCCTCGGAAAACGCTGAAACCTTTAAGCAGGTCTATGAATCCCATGTTTCGCGTCCCGAATTTAAAGAGCATCCGCGCATGAAAGAAATCTTCAGGGCAAAACTCGCCGATGTTTTTGTGGACGCAGAACGCCGGGGAATTGTTTTAAAGCCCGAGGAACGCGCCATTGATTCAAATCTCAACAAACCTAACAAGAACGACATGGAGAGATAGCATGGCCCGATTATTGCCGGAACAGCTTGAATTTGACTTTTTTGCTCCTCCTGCCCCGGAAAAGCTCAAGCAGTCTGAGAACAAGGCTAAATCAACTGCATTCAAAGACACAGACATTTTGAAATTTCAATTAAATAAAGACGGCAGCCGTAAACTCGAGGATTTCGGAGAAGACCTTAACAACACGAGAAAAGGAAGGTCGGTTCACAAAAAAGGCGACCCTTATCAATTTCTCACTGCATCTCAGGATGAGATTGAAGAACGACTGGCTACAGAGTCGCTGGATAGAGTCTGGCCTAAAGAGGCCGTTTTCGATCTGCACAAACAAAACCCAAAAGCAGCGGCTTGTCTTTGGATTGTCAGAGCTTCATTGAACGGACGGCGCCCCCCGAAAAGTTCCAGCAAATACGGGCGTTATAAGTACATTGCTTCGACCGCTATTGCCCTGCATCGTCAGGTTGTAACCGGAAAACTTGCCCCGGAAGCAGAAGTCGAAGCCTTTGATCGTTTTTATGAAGCACGGGATAAATATGAAATCTTCTCCCACATTTCTCCGAAGTATTGGCCTTTTATCAGTGCAAAAAGCATCGGAGACGCAGCCAATATGTGTCGATGGAATAACCTCGAACTCTCGGATGGTTCCGACATCAATTCTTACCGCTTCCAATGCACTTTTCCGGGAAGCATGGACAGCGAACATTTATGTTTAAAAAACTCCGACGGTAAACTTTATCCCTACTATGCGATAGCAGTCGGCAACAGCGAGAAAGAATTTGAGGCAAATATTGAAAAGCAGCTTAATGCAACTTTCGGAAAACTGCTTAAAGCACCGGGCCAAGCCGAAAAAACTCTGGAATCCAAGCCCAAACCTGAATTACCCGTAAAGCTCTACGGACGCGGTATCAGTAAGACTCATACTTACGAGGTGTACGGCAAATCCGGCTCGATTGAGTTTCAGCTTACTGACAAGATTGCTTTTGAATCCGATGACGCTTTCTGGAAGTATGTTAATGAACACAGAGGGGAGCTGGAAGGAAAATACCGGGCTTTCAGAGAAGAATTTTCGAGAAGCGAAAAGGATTGGAGAAGCGGAAACCCGATCAGAGATCGAGTGGGGCCGGATTACCGTCAAGGTAAAGACGCAACGCCGGAAATGTTCCAAGAGACCTTCGGATTCAGAGGCGTTGAGTTCGGGAACTGGGTCAAACAAGGCAAAAACGGGCGCGAACGGCAATGGATGCTCAACAATGCTTATGACTCCCTCATGGATCTCTCAAAGATATTGGACATTCCTCCGAAGGCCGTTGCTTTGGACGGTGGTTTAGGGCTTGCCTTCGGCTCTCGCGGTCACGGAGCAGCTTCGGCGCATTATGAAGTGGCGAATCGCGTTATCAATCTCACCAAAACCAAAGGCTACTCAAGCCTTGCGCATGAGTGGTTTCATGCGCTCGATCACTATTTGATGAGAACAAATTACAAAGAAATTCAAGACCCGGAAAGGCGCTACTTGAGTCAACAGGTAGACTCTTCGATCACCGTTCAGCTTACGGAAGACGCAAAAAGAGAAATCTTCAAGCGTGCCGAATCGGTATACCGTTCTGCAAAATGGATTCCGGCTCAAATGGAGTATTTAATCAAAAACGATTCAAAAAACTTTGACGCCGCGATTAAATGCGCTCAAGGTGATACCGATTCCTTCAGCATTGAAGTGAATTATCAGGAGCGCTCGAACTCAGCCAACAAGAAGATGATGTTTGAGTTCACCCGAAAAGACATTAACGTTAAAGAAGTCGGCCAAAACAATGTTATCCGCTTCCCGCTGCATGATGCATGGGCCGAAACCATCAATGCCATCCGAGACAGCGATATGCACAAACGTATGACGCGCAAGAGCGACTATTGGCATTCCAAAGCTGAGGAAGCCGCCCGCAGCTTTGAGGGTTTTGTCGAGCTGCGCTGCAAGGAAATCGGCATAACAAACGACTTCCTTACAAACGGTGCCTACACTGAAAAAGCTCTCGGCAAAGAAGGTTTTTATCCTTACTTAGACGGAAAAGACGTTGAGAAAGTAACGAACGGATTCAAGAGAATTTTCAAGGTTATTAAAACCAAAGAAACGGATAAAGGCGTGGCTCTTTTTTCCAAGGCCAATCAGGAAAGTCCGAAGACACCCAAGGCCGAGATCCGAGAGGCCTTAATTAAAGCGTTCGGAAAAGAAGGTCTCGTTAATCTCGTCAACAACAACCGCTTTTACTTGGCGCAAACGGAGTACGAAGCACTGACCGTTGCTTCGATAGAACAGGAGAAAAAACAGGGATTCTCGACTATTGCGCTACCGCAAGATCCGACACGGATTCTCGGATTCCACGACAAAGTAAATCACCGGACATTTCTCATTGCCGACAACCTCAAACCGGAGACCGCTTGCGCGGTGATGCTGCATGAGGTCGGCATTCACATGGCTGCCGATTCCACTCTAAGAGCAAAGACCCGGAAGCTGATTGATACGGCTGTAAATCTCTATGAAACAGGATTAAAAACTGAAGACACTCTGATGAAGACAGTTGAAAACCGTCTTCAGGAAAGCAGAATCTCCCGCAGTTCCTTTGATTACCGGGAAGAAGTCTGCGGATATCTTGTCGAAGAAGCGGCAAAAGCTCAGGCCCGAGCTCCGGCTGTCGTCCGATGGTTTAACGACGTTAAATCTACAGTCAACGTCTGGTTGGTCGAGCACGGCGTCAGAGATACCAGTAAGCTCTCAGCGCTCGATCTCGCGACGATAGCCAAATCGAACGTCAAAGAAATCTCGAAGATGCCGCAGGAGCTTGAACTAAGTCCGAAGGGCCGCGAGATTCTTGCAAAGCACGTTCAGGCTTTGTCGTCTAAGTATTCAAAGCTTTCGGATGCTGAAGCTGAAATCAAGGGACTCTACAAACGGTTTACCGAGCTGGAACAAGCCGGAAAACCGCTGCCGGAAGTTCCGAAAGCGAAAAAGACAAAAGAACCTGAGAGATAGGGGGAAAAACATACACCTGAAAACAGCTGACCTAAAGGGCTCTATGCAACATCCCCGCTGCGAGGATCTACACTGCGGGGATGTTTTAACAGAGTGATTGACACCTATCGATTAAGATCTAATGATCTGTCAGTTTTTTTTAGCCTCCTCTTTTGGGAGAATTTTTTGGAAGTCACCATCTAGTTTTTGCAACGCATTTGATATTGTGGCAACGTTGTCTTTTGCCCAATTAAGCTGAGACTGAATGGATTTCTCCATACTTGCAAGATTCTTATTAAGTTCGGCCGGTTGCGGACCCCCTGT
This sequence comes from uncultured Turicimonas sp., assembly GCF_902477955.1. Taxonomy (NCBI): domain Bacteria; kingdom Pseudomonadati; phylum Pseudomonadota; class Betaproteobacteria; order Burkholderiales; family Sutterellaceae; genus Turicimonas; species uncultured Turicimonas sp. Next base: position 6,341 of record NZ_CABSJB010000015.1, read on the forward strand.
AGTTTTGCGATTTTGAATAATTTTGACGGGATTCAACGTATCCTTAAATTGACTTTCGGGCATTGGACACAGTGGATTACCTTGCGGGTATTCCTTCTTAATTACTTCAGCATAGATTCGTTTTACCTCAGAATAGGGAAAATCTGCCGGCTTAATACCGTTCGCTTTGGCGTAACTAACAATTTCACTTGCAATATGGTGGCCTACTCTAAAAGGTAATTTATAGTCACGCATGAAAACGTCAGCTACTTCCTGACTAGCAGTCCAGTCCGAATTCAACTCTTCCAAAGCACGTTCGGGATTGATTTTTAAAGCAGCGATTACTCGCCTAACCTGACTTAACATAGCAAGGGTTTCTTTCACTCGGCCGGATGTGTCTTCAACATTACGAGCATCGCTCATACCCGGAATGATATTGTGCGCAAGCCAAACAGCCTGTTGCGCATCCGAAATGACACGACTAGCGTTTGTACGGGTACGGATCATCAGTCCCGGATTACGTTTCTGTGGCATTGCCGATGAAACATAAGTATTCTCTCCACCCTCTTGCAGTAATATCCACGGCCTTGGCTGAGCGTACTGCACACTCAAGTCCTGTATAAAGGTTCCAACGTGAAGTGCAATGCTCGTTAAAATTGAAGAGAACTCGACTGCGTCATCGTTGGACTTAAACTGGCCCGCGTCATAGGCATTTTCAACCGGAGCTTTAAAACCCAAGTAATGAGCCATTCTTTCACGATTTAGCGGCCAACTTGTGCCGTTAAGTACAGTAGTACCCATAGCACAGTAATTTAAGCGATCATAAAAATTTTCAATTCTTTCTGCGTCTCTTCTGAAGGCAGAAAGCAAACCAAGAAGATAATGTGCGTAACTGTTAGGTTGAGCCGCAACGCCATTTGTGTAATTTGGAACAATCGTATTTTTATTTTTCTCTGCAAGGTTAAGCAGAGACTGCATCGTATTGCTCAAAGAAACCATCAGTTCCAGAGCTTCATCTCTTAAAATGGCTGCGCGATAGGTAGCGTGCATATCTTGGCTCGATCTTCCGATATGAAGCATGGTGACATCCATTCCGGCAGCTTTGATAAGGAGCGGCTCGAAAGCGATAACTTTCTTCGGACGTTTTGCGCCGGGTTTACTCCCGTTTGTTATAACCTCTTCGATGCCTCTGGCTATTTTCGGTGTCACGGCTTTATCCAGTAAACCTTCTTCACTGTTAATTACAGCAGTAGCCTTATTCATTTCGCCAAGCCAAAAGAATTCATCTCGTTCTGCTGCGTTTGCGGCTAATGAAAATAAAGCGCAAAAAACAATTGCGAAAGATTTTCTTAATTTCATAATTCCTCCTGAAAGTAACAGTTTGAATATAACTATCCAAAAAAAAATCTTGTCGCTAATTTTCATTTTTTAAAATTGGGTGGGGATAATATGAAAATAATTAATATGTTTTGTTTTTTCTTAATTTGGATTTCTTGTGAACCCCTTCAATGATATTGAGACTTGGCAGACTCTTCTTTGCTTATCGGAAGGGAGACAACTCAATCAAATCGCTCATGAGAATGAGATCAGTCTTGCTGCGCTCATCCGAAGAATTCGTACCATTGAAAATACATGGGGTGTGAAGTTGCTTTCGACGAATAGACCAATTCGTCTTACCTCAGCAGCAGTCAATTTTTTGCCGGAAATCCGAACATTATGTGAGAGCCACAGGAAACTACAACACCGCTTTGAGACAGCTAAAGATTATCACTCCAGCCTCTCCGGCCAGATCCGTTTTGCAGTCGCTGCTGGTTCTCTCGGTAGCCAGAATACCCATCGCTTGCTGATGGAATTTTCAACCCAGCATAAAGGAATCGAATTTCAGACAGAAATAGGACCTAATCTCAATAAAGTCCTAAACGGGACATGCGATGTTTCGACATTCACCGGTAATTTAGAGCTAAGCGGATTGGAAGCGATTCCGAGAGGACGGGCGAAATATTTTGCACTTGCTTCTCCCTCCTACATAAAAAAATTTGGTTATCCACATCATCCTTCAGAGCTCTCACAACATTTCTGTGCTGTTTTTTGCGGAGCTTCTAGAGCCCGTACAGAATACCTACAGAAAGCCAAAGAAAAAAGAATAGTGACCTACGGCAAAACAGTTACTTCGACTGATGTTTTATTTCTTAAGCATATTGTTCTTCAAGGAGAGGCCTTAATCGTAGACTTACCGGTAGGCCACTGCGCAAAAGAAATTAAACTAGGTCATTTGGTACCGGTTTTAGACGGGTGGCACCGGAATTCTGAACCACTATGGATCGTAACATCAGAAAATAAATGGAAAGATCCAAAAATACGCATTTTTATGAAATGGTACGCGACGGCTTGGTCCGAAATGCTCCAAAAAGCCGAGGATTCTTTGCGAAATTGTCTGAACGACGTGTTCATTGAAGAAATTCTTGATTCAACACCTTAGAATAACCCCGGCTAAATATTTGCTTCTATATGCTTCTTTTTTTTTTCAGAAGTGGTCTAGCCGCTTAGCCAAACGGCTCGGCTAAGAAGCCCCTGTTTGATGGCTTTATTTCAAATTTATGAATTTACTTTTTCGCTATGGTTTGCTGTGTGAAGGTTTACGGCATCTACAAAATCAACAGTCAAAAGATTAAAAGAACAAACAAGACTGGGCGTCCGTCCGGGAACACCCGGCCCAAGAGGTTGCTAGAGCTAAAAGGCTAAAGGCTCAGCACGTTGTAAAACCGGTCAACCGACCAACGAACGCCTCATAGAAAGGTGTGGCCGGAATAAACAAGCAGATTACAAGTAGAACAGGCAGCAATAGATAAACAAAAGGATCGGAGAAAGGCATAAAAGCAGAAAGGCCCACCAGAAGAGAAGAAGGACAAGCTGCAAGCAGTAGACCGCAAGAAAGGGTGTTAGCTTACAGAATGCTAAAAGCCAGCCGTCATCCTTTTCTAAAAACGGAGGCCACCACGGGATAAGCAACATCATCGTGAGACTGAGACCGTCGCCGGAACCAGTCCTATTTCTCCCGCTTTTGCACACTTCGTAGGCTCCCGCCATTTGAGCAGGAGTCAGACCGGAACCTCCACCAAAAATGCCTAACATTTAAACCTCCCTCTCTATAAATAATATTTTAAGTCTTGAGGGCTAGTAAAAGCCGGAGCCGGTTCATCCCCGCTTGCGCTGGGTACTACTCAAACTTGGGATTAGCTTGCGTTCCGCCGATTTATTCGGTGCCAAGGAGTCAGGTGCATGATTGTCTCCTGACCTTGATGCTTCGGTTACACCAAACTCTTGACCCCAGCCGGTCGGAAAAAACAAACCGAATCCAACCCGGAAAACACGCACGAGTCCTTAGGCAATTTCGGATCATACCTGAATCAGCAGCTGTAAGTTCCCGTATTGCCGTTTTTGCTACAATAAACGGGTGAGTCTGCAAGTGTCCCGCCAAAACATTTGCTCGGTTCAACATAATGACTTCAAATCCCAATTTGGCGGAAGACGATACAACCCCGGCGAAGCGTTCGTGCCTTTTAGAAAATTCGTGGAAATTCGGACCTACAAGGTTTGCTGTTTCTGAGAAAATCCAAATCATCCGGCTCTCTGAAACCGATCCGATTTCCAATAAAAAAGACGCTATCAATAAACTGGTCGATGCACTGGGAAATGGCGTAGTCAATCAGGACACAGGTTTCTTATTGCAAAGCTCTAGAAGTGACGCTAAGAAAACATTATTCAGAAAAGACATCGACTCTCCGATTGTAAGGTGTATTTATTCTCAGGCACGAGATTTAGCACAAAAGTCTGTCCTAATTGAATCCCACGGTGACATTCTTCATGACAATACTCAAGTGCAGGCTATCCATATTTTTGCCGCCGGAGCCTTGGTTGAGAACAGATTGTTCCGAGTTGAGCTGACCGTCAGAGATTATGTTGAAACCGATCATGAAAGAAAAATGGTTCACTCAATAGACGGTGTTGAAATAAAAGAAGTAGATAAAAACAAGGCATCCGTCTGGGAACCCCCGGCCCAAGTGTTTCCTGAAAAAAACCTCTTGCAAAAAACCGGTCAACCAACCAACGGATGCCACGCTCATATTTTAAAAGAAATTAAAGAAAATATCACTATTGAACAACTTTTACACTCTTACATCCGCGCTGACGGAAAGGCATATTTTGAGGCAGTTGACACAGAAGAATACGGCTCCGACGGTGTTTATCAGAGTTTGGTCAGAAGAAAGTATGTAGCCTCCAAATTGACGGATCTTCTTACCGGTTTGCAAAGAAAGAATGGAATTGCCGTATCGGATTCGGCAAAAAAAGAAATTTACATTCAAATTGAGAAAGTATCTGAACCATTCTGGAAATCCTCGGATCAGCTTTCCATTGATTTTCAAAGTTTGAAAAAAATACTTCTTAGCAAAGATTTCGATAAGAACGTTCTTTTGAAAAACTTTATTAAAACCCTGCAAAATCGAATTTTGGGAGGAACCAATGAGCTCTCCCGTTGAAAAAGACCTGACGGTTCGTGTGCAACTCCAAAAAGGACTGCAAAAGTATCTTGACCGCAGCGATATAACGGAAATTGCCGTGAATCGCCCCGGCTTCGTGTGGGTTGAGGAGTCCTCCGGGTGGCGATGCTATGAAGACAAAAATTTCACCTACGATTACCTTGCCAAGCTCGGAAACGTCTGCGCTGTTTACGGAGGAGAGAATAAAATGCTCGACTCCGCTCATCCGGTGCTCTCCGTGGAACTCCCGGACGGTGAACGTGCCCAGTTCGTGATGCCTCCGGCGTGCAAGAACGGGACCATCAGCCTTACGGTCAGAAAAATCTCGAAGCACGTTATCGGACTGGATTCTTACATTCAGAACGGATATTTCTCGCACATCCGCCCCAAAGACTCTCTTAACCCGATAAACGAAGAGTTATCTGCGCTTTACGAGGAGGCTTTTGACGACACTAAAACGCCGGATGCCCTCAACCTTCTCCGGGCAGAATTTTTAAAGCGCTGCGTGGAAACCGGCAAAACAATAGTTATTGCCGGAGAAACCGGTTCAGGTAAGACTACGTTTATGAAAGCTTTGATGCAGCATATTCCGACGGATCAGAGAATTATTACGATTGAAGACGTACCTGAGCTTCTTTACGGACTCCCAAAGCACGAAAACCAAGTCAACCTCTTCTACCCGTCTGAAGCAACGGATAAATCAACGGTAACCGCTGCAAGCCTCATGCGTTCGTGTCTCAGAATGAAGCCCGACCGTATTCTGCTTGCCGAGCTGCGCGGGGGAGAGACTTTCGACTTTCTGAATGTGTGCCTTTCCGGGCATTCAGGTTCAATTACAAGCTGCCACGCCGGAAGCTGCGGACAGGTCTTTGACTATTTGGCGCTCAAAGTTCTTCAGTCTTCAACGGGACGCGAGCTGCCTTATGCGGTTATTCAGCAGCTTTTGCATCAGGTCATTGACGTGATAGTTCACGTCCACCGAAACAGAACTTTCGGACGTCATATCACTGAGCTTTTCTTCAACCCTCATACTGAGGAGACAAAGAATGAAAGCCTCTAAGACGCTTCTGAAAATCCTCTTTGTTGTTATCGCAGCCCTGCTTTGCGCGCTGGTCATTCTTTTTATCAGCAGTTTCGTATTCATGCGGATTTTCAATCTTCCGCTGGAAGCGTGCCGCCCGTGGACGATCATCCAATACTTTATGATGTACCGCCACGCTCCCGACAAAGCGGTGCGCCTTGCCGTTCACGGGTGCCTTTTTCTGCCGTGGATTGCGCTGGTCGGTGTCGGCATTGCAATCGTGATTAATCGAGACAAACGTGCTCTGCACGGGGCGGCAAGATTTGCCAATCTTGGCGAAGTGAGACAATCCGGCCTGATTGATCCTCCGGGCGGTCTTGATAAAACCATTCTGGTCGGAAAGTACAAAAACAACTATCTGACCTATGCCGGATACCAGTTTGTTCTGCTTGCTGCGCCTACCCGAAGCGGTAAGGGCGTCGGTATTGTTGTTCCGAATTGCCTCAACTATTCCGATTCTCTGGTCGTTCTCGATATTAAAGGTGAAAACTTTGATATCACGTCAGGTTTCAGAAAAGCGTGCGGACAGGAAGTCTATTTGTTTTCGCCTTATGCGGATGACGAAAAAACCCATCGCTACAACCCGCTGGATTACATCAGCAGCAGCCCTGCCGAACGGCTCGGCGACATTGATGCCATCGGTCAGGCGCTTTATTCGGGTGAAAACAACAACGACAAGTTTTGGAGTGAAAATGCCAAAGACTTTTTTCGCGGCGTAACTCTGTTCGTTCTGGAAACACCCGGACTGCCCCATACTCTGGGAGAAATTCTCAGACAGGCGTCCGGCAAAGGAAAACCGGTAAAAGAACATCTCTTAGGAAAATTAAAAGAAGCTCAGGATGCCGGGCATCCCTACTCAAACAACTGCGTTGATGCGCTCAACCGAGTATTGAGCAACTCGGACAATACGCTTGCCGGTATTATCGCCACGTTCAATACAGCGCTTTTATCGTTCCAGAATCCGAAAGTAGATTTGGCAACGAGCGCTTCGGACTTCGATTTAAAAGAAGTCCGACGCAAAAGGATGAGCATTTATTTCAAGATCGAGCCGACAAAACTAAAAGACGCCCGGGTGCTCATCAACCTCTTCTTCGATCAGCTCTTAAACCTGAATACCCGGAAACTGCCGTCTCAGGACAAAACGCTCAAGTACCAATGCCTTGTTCTTTTGGACGAGATGACGTCCATCGGCACAGTGAACATGATTAAACAGGCCGTTTCTTATATGGCCGGTTACAACATGAGACTCTTGACCATCATTCAAAACAAGTCGCAGCTTGAGGATGTTTACGGCAAAGCAGGAGCCGTGACGCTTCTTTCGAACCATGCTTTGATGATTATGTATGCCCCGAGCCCGGCCACCCAATCGGATGCGAATGAATATTCGGAAATGCTGGGATATGAGACCGTTAAATCGAAGTCCAAGTCCCACAGTAAGGGCGGCAACTCCACCAGTGAATCCGATCAGAAGCGTGCCCTGATGCTTCCGCAGGAAATCCGGGAGCTCGGCAAAGACAATGAAATAGTAACGCTCGAAAATACTAAACCCATTTTCTGTCAGAAGATTAAGTATTACATCGACCCCGCTTTTAGGCAAAGAGCGAATTGGGCGGTTCCAGAGATTCCGCAGCAGGACGTTGAACTTTTCGTTGCACAAATGGAGCAGCGGATAAAAACCGCCTCAGCATCAGACTTAAATGAAACGAATGCAGCAAGCCGTATTGTCACCGGTAATACCGAACTGCCGGACGATATGAAATCGGTACCTGACAACCAGTGGTCCGAAGATCAGGTTAATTGCTACATTGAAAATCTGATCTCCAACGAGATTGTCAAAAAGTCGATTTCCAATTTTGAGGCTCTTGATGGGATCAGCGCGGCTTCTGCATCGGCTCAGACCGACGTTCTGCGTCAAATGAATAGTGCCGCAGCACCCGGCACCGAAAACGCCCGGCAGATTTTGTCCGACTTAACGGAAGAAAAAGCAGACGTCAGCCCAACCTCGGAAAGCAGCACTGAAGACGAAACCTCCGAAAGCTCGGAAGAATCCGATTCCGCACTTTTGGCTTCTCTTGAAGAATTTTCCGATGATTCCGATTCGGAAAACAAGGTTGAATCCATTGCCATACACGCGGACATAGAAGAAACGCATTTAAGTGAAATAACCGAGCAGGACACGGAGCCGGAAGAGACTTCTGCGGCGGCGCAAAACGTTACGGACATTACTGCCAACATCACAGCAGATGTCACTGCCGACTGGGACGAAAAACGCTGTGCGGACTTTGCGGCCTCTTTGATTTCACAAATCAAGTTGCATCTGAAGGAACAAAAGATTCCTGAAACGACTGCGCAGGAATCTATCGAGCCGGAACAAAAAGACGAGGCCACCGGCAAAGAGATTCCGACGTCCAAGAACGAAGGAGACAAACAAAAAGAATACTTCAGACACGTACAAAAAATTAGAAACGCTTATCGGAAAGTCGCGAAGAATCCGCTTGCTTCGCGAAGAAAAATTTCCTAACAAAAGCGGGCAGCAACTCTTAAAGGAGAAAAAATGACTGAATACAAAGCCTTCAGTAATACCGTCGTTGTTTTCAAAGAACCAACGGTTTCGCAAATCGTTCCCAAATCCGGCCCTAATGCCGGTAAAGAAACTTCCGTCTTGGAGTTTAAAGCCTATAAGCCTCATTTCGTGAAGCAGCAGGACGGCTCCTTTCAACAGGACATAGACGGGACGGAGTTTTTCAGTGTCCGTTACTACGGCAAAGAAAGCTCGGCAAAAAGAATGGCTGCGGGCATCAAAGTAGGAATGATGCTCGAAGTGCGCGGGGATGTCTCAACTCGTGAATTTACCGGGAAGAACGGTAAACAGATGCAGGAAAACATCTTAACCGCTAAAGGAATTGCGGTATCGCTCAATCAGCCCGGTTTAAAGATTGATTACTCGCGTCCTAAAGCTAAAGAGCAGGAAGCCGAACGTTAAAACGCTCCGAACATGACAGACCGTCCGCGCTTGCAGACGGTTCCGAGGATCAATCATGAAAACAACCAACCGAGAAACCATAAAACTAACCGTAAATATTCTCATCAGGAAATTTTGCGAAGACAAAGCCGCCAAAAATTTTTCCACGAGTAAAAAGGAAGCCGAGGACTACGGCGCTTGTGAAGAGACTTCTTTGCGCGAAGAGGATAAGGACAAGCTCTTTGAAGATTTCGCACTGGATTGTTTCACACGACCGAGCTTTTCCAATAACGGGGAGCGGCTATGAACGAAAAATACAATGCATACGTTCGATCCGTCGCCGATTACTTCATTGAAGAGATGAAAAAAGGAACGGCACCGTGGCAGAAGGACTGGGATAACGCAGCCAATGTCGTGCCTGTCAGTGCCGTTACCGATGCTCCTTACCGGGGTACCAATGCGCTGCTGCTGATGGCTGTCAGAATGAGTCAAGGGTACGGAGACAATCGTTGGCTCACGTTTCGTCAGGTACAGGAGCTCGGCGGGAAAGTAAAAAAGGGAGAACACGGCACCAAGTGCATCTTCTGGAAACACTTAGTGGAAAAGGACGAAAAAGATGAGGATAAAACGGTAGAACGCCTCATTCCCTGTCCGTTTGTCGTTTTTAATTCCGAGCAATGTGAAAATCTGAATCTCAAGAAATTTGAGACATCGGTACACAAATGGACTCCGTTGGAAGCTGCAGAACGTATTCTTGACAAGTCAGGCGCCAAGATCGAAGAAATCAAACAAAATCAGTCCTACTATGTTCCGGCCTTGGACAAAATCGTTCTTCCGTTGAGAACTCAATTCAAAGATGCCGAAGGTTTTTATGCAACGGCGCTGCATGAACTCGGTCATTGGACAGGCCACAGTTCACGTCTGAACAGACCGATACTGAATAAGTTCGGTACTCCGGATTATGCAAGAGAAGAACTTAGGGCAGAAATATCTTCAATGATGGTGTGCGGCGGTTTAGGCATCAAACACAAGGCCCAGAACAGCGCTGCATACGTCAACAACTGGATCGATGTTCTTAAAAAAGACCCTAAAGAATTATTCCGGGCGTGCGCAGACGCAGAAAAAATAAAGGATTATTTATTCGGCATTGATAAATCTTTAGGACTGACAGCAGAGCCTCCGGTAAAGAAAGATAAAAGTCCGGACAACAAAGAAGCTAAGGCCGCCCTTCAGACAGCAGCTCTACAGACTTACAAGGATTTACCCAATTATCAACAGAAATATATTCAGAGTTCGATGCTGAATTATCTGACGCAGCCGTTATCCAATCCGTACCAATTTCAAAAACCATCACAAAAAATCAGAACCATTGATATTGAAAGGTAGTCGCTATGCAATTATGGATTGCGGAAAAACCCTCTGTTGCCAAAGCTATTTGTGCAGAGTTGGGAATTGTAAAAAAGGGAGCCGGTTTTAACGAATGCAACGGCGGCAATACCGTCACTTGGTGCTTCGGCCACCTTTTGGAACAGGCGGGCCCCGATGCTTACACACCTGATGACGTTCCAGTCACCAAGAAAGGCGGAAAAATTTGGCGTATGCAGGATTTGCCGATCTTCCCTTCAGTATGGAAACTCAACGTAAAACCGGACAGAGGCGTCAAGGCTCAGCTCAAAACAATAAAATTACTTTTGGGTAAATGCGACAGCATTGTTAATTGCGGCGACCCGGACAGAGAGGGTCAGCTCCTTGTTGATGAGATCTTGGAGTTTTACAAATGCCGAAAACCCGTCAGTCGTTTTTGGGTTTCCGCACAAGATCCGGCGTCCATTAAAAAAGGCTTGAAATCTCTTAAGCCGAATAGCCAATTTCAGGGAATGAAGCTTGCAGCGCTCGGCCGATCCAGAGCCGATTGGCTGCTGGGAATGAATCTGACCCGGGTTTTAACGCTTACTCACGGAGCTAAGGAAAGGAAACTCATTGCCGTGGGGCGCGTCCAAACTCCTACGCTTGCCTTAGTAGCCGAAAGAGACAAAACAATTAAAAATTTTAAGGCTGTCCCTTATTTTGTTTTAAAAGCTGAAGTTTCCTCCGGGCGCGGCAGTTTTACAGCGCTCTGGAAACCGTCGGACGTTCAGAAAGGTTTGGACTCTGAAGGCCGACTGGTGAATCCGGCAGTCGCAAAGAGTTTGTCAGACAAGCTCAAACCGATAAAAACGGCGGTTGTCAGAAAGACGGAAACCGTGCCGAAAAGGCTGGCACAGCCCCGGGTATTTTCGCTGGCGGACATTCAGCTTGAGGCAAGTAACAAATACGGTTTTTCTGCTCAGGAAACACTGGATACCTGTCAAAGTCTGTATGAAATACATAAAGCCGCAAGCTATCCCAGAAGCGATTGTCAATACTTGCCGGAATCTCAGTTTAGTGACGCGCCTAAAGTCCTTGCAGCCATTGCGAAAACTTGCCCCAAACTGAAGGAGTTAGTCTTAAAAGCCGATCCGACTGTTAAGTCTCAAACTTGGAACGATAAGAAGATAACTGCTCACCACGGAATTATTCCGACGCAGCTGCCTGTTGACTGGGCAGCTCTAAGCGATAAGGAACAAAAGATTTATGAGTTGATCGGACGCCGATATTTGGCTCAATTTTTCCCAGTTCATCAATTTAATTCTTGCTCTATCGACTTAGACCTAGGCGGTGAGACGTTCATCGGTAAAGGAAAAACCGTTACCAGCCTCGGATGGAAAGTCGTTTACCAAAATCAAACCGACCCGGCTAACGATAAAACCGAGTCCGACCAGATTCTTCCTTCAGTAAAAAGCGGCGATATTTTAAAAGTCCTAAAAACTGAAACGAAAAACGAACTTACCAAGCCGCCTGCGTATTTCACCGAAGGCACGCTGATTGCAGCTATGGAAAAAATTCATACCGTAGTGGACAACCCGGAATACAAAAAATATTTAAAAGAGGGTGACGGGATCGGCACACCGGCGACCAGAGCTGCGATTATCAGCGAACTGAAAAGAAAAGGTTATTTGGAGACGAAAGGCAAAAAAATCTGCGCCTCTTCAGACGGGATTGAATTGCTGAAGCTCGTACCGGAACTCGTCCGCAACCCTATCCTCACAGCTGTCTTTGAAAGAAAACTTAGGGACGTGGAGTCCGGCAAAAGCACTTTGAATTCCTTTATTGAGAGCCAGCAAAAATTCATTTTGCAGGAAATCAATAAAGCAAAGGCAATCAATAATGGCCTCCAATAAGAATCCGTTTCTTGACGATCTTTTTCCCGATCCGATGCGTGCCCGAAAAGCACGCATTTTCAAAGGATATGAAAAAGTTTCAAACACTGCGGCCTTCAGATTTTCTGCTCTCAGCTCCAAAGTTAAAGCCGAAGGTGTTGTGGATAAGCGTGCCGAGGTCATGTTTCGGTTCGGACAAGCAAACATAAAAAGTTATCTACACACGATCAAAGCAGCCGACTACATTGCGCGAAACGGTGAGATTGAACTAATCGACCAGAGCGAAAACAGTTTGCAGGGCAAAGCGGAATATCGAAAAGTTCTCTATGAATGGAAGCTGTTGTCAGAAATGGGCGACGGAACATCCAAAAGAGGCCACGCAAGAAGAGTCATTCTTTCAATGCCCGCAGGAACAGACGAAGAAAAATTCAAAAAAGCTTGCAGTCAATGGGCAAAGGATATGCTTGACGGATACGACTATCTGCTGGCTTTTCATTTGCCCGGGAATGATAAAAAAACTACTCAGCCTCACTGTCACGTTCTTCTTCGTACAAAAAACAGAGAGGGCAAAAGAATTCATCTGGCAAACGACGAGCTGGCGGCAATGCGTGAGCATTTTGCCGCTTGTCTCCTCAAGTGCGGCATCGAGGCCAATGCAACCCGGAGGTGGTCAAGAGGAAAGACGCAGCAGGGAATTTCTCAAGCAGAACACCATGTTTTAAATAATCGCCGAATGTCTGAACAGGATCGAGCTCGAGTCTATGCAATCGCTAAAAAACGTGAACTTTTGAAACGGCAGCAAGCTCTGGTTGAAAAGGTTCATTCGGCGTTCAAGGAGGGAAAAGCAATACCGGACTCTCCGTCCATTCAAAAAACCAAAAAAACACGAAAGACTGTAGCTTATTTAGCTGAACAAGCTTCGAAAAAACTTCTTGATTCTCCCTATGCCGAGGAGCAGCACCTCGGTAGAAAAATGCAGAATTATTACTCAAAGCTCGAACCTGTTGAAAGCGCTGAGCAGAAAACATTGCGTCAGCTTAACGAGGCTAAACAACAGCAAATCAAGCGGATGCAAGCCATGCGTAAACGGCTGAAAAAAGGTTCACAAAAACCGGAACGATAGGCTTCAGCCGAAAACTTCCAGATTCTTGCAAACTTTTTCCCGGCTGCTTTCCGAACGAAAATCATACCGGGCTGTAGTAGCTACCGACGTATGACCCATCGCTCTTTGTAAAATAAACAGGTCACAACCCTGCTCCAACATTCGAGTTGCAAACGTTCTGCGTAAATCATGAGGCTTAACCGTGCCGATAGCTGCCAGTTCAGCTCTTTTCTGCAAAATTCTATAGATTGACGACGGCTGCATTTCTCTAAAGATGAATTTACTGTTATCGGCTCCGGAACAAATCCGAGGAAAAAAGACTCCCTCTTCTAAGCCTCGAGCCATTAGCCACTCGTCGATTATTTGGTTCAGTTTCTGCGGCAGAAAAACACGTCGTTCTTTGTTTCCTTTACCGATAAAGCAAAAGGATCTGCTAATGCAGTCCCAATTTTTCATTTCCAACTGGACGACTTCTGCACGTCTTAATCCGCATCCCATCATTAAAGCAAATAAAGCCATATCCCGTTTCCCCCGGTTTGTACCGTCGTCGCAAGCCTTAAGGAGCCCTGCGGCTTCTTTGACTGTCAGGCTTCGGCCTTTGGGCAGACGTTCATATTTAACGCCTTTTATTGCTTGGATTTTCAAATAAGAAGACTGAGGCAGCTGATCCAATGTCCACGCCTCCTTTGCAACGGTTTTGAACGCCGTCAAATAAAGATTTTGAGTCGATCCGCAACACCCCCGAGCAGCCAGTTGTTTTTGGATCTCGGTCCAATGAATACGCTTCAATTTTGACCAATCGGCAGCCTCTATGTCTTTAGCCCCTAAAAAGTTAGCAATGTGCTTTAAACAGTTTGAAATCGTGATAACTGAGCGGGATGAACCGAGTCTTGCTAGATAAGCGAGGGCAGGATTCTTTTTTACTGATGTATTTGTGGTATTCGTTGCAATCATTTTGTTCAAAAAGTCTAATGTTAGATACCTAAGACACGAAAAAACTTTGCTTTGAATGCCTGCACTAAATCGTCACGTTGGGTAGCCGTGAGATTGACTCCGGTCACGATCACTTTTCCGCCGGTAAAGGAAGCATGGTCGATCAAAGACTGAGCAACGGTCCCGGGAACGTAGTGTCTGAAGAGATCGGTCAACGCAGTTTTGGTTTCCTCCGGCAGAGCTGCTTGCAGACTGACCGTTGACAAAGCTGTTTGGCCTTGGCTGCCTAACGAGTCAAAGATATTGGCTGCATTATTCGTCTGAAGCGTGCCGGACGAGTTCAGACGCCCGTTGGAGGCAAATTCAAATCCGTTTTGGAAGTTCACTGCACCACTGTTATTGAGGGTGCCTGAAATTGCATAGAGCGCGGTTTCCGTCCAACTTCCTCGGTTATTAAGGATGCCGGAAGAAGTAAGATTGCCTCTACTGATAATGTTTCCAGTTAAATTTAAGGTTCCGGGGTTATTTAAAAAGCCATGAAGATCTGAAGAGCCGATGGTCATTTCGCCAGAATTTTCAACACTGCCATTACTTTGATTAAAAACGCCGGCGGTTAAGTAACCTGAATTATTTAATACTCCATCATCTTTTCTATAAGTATTAAATACATAACTGCCTGAAGAAACATTAACTGTACCTTTTAGTTGAGTTAAATCTGCGTTATAGGCCAGCGTACCTCCAGAAAGGGTGAGAACATTTCCAACACTGATGTGACCTTGCTCGGAGCTACCTACAATAACTGAATTGACATTTTCTAATCTTCCCCCACTTCCCACTGTTAGGCTATCTTGGAAATGAGCCGTCGTCCATCCATTCGAACCGTTATGTTCAAAGAAACCTCCATTTTGGATAATTCCTCTTTGGAAAATCATGGAGACTTCGGTTGTTTGATCTCTTCCAGCGTTATAGGGTGCGTGAAAAGTTCCTTCTAACAAAAGTTCATTAGCATTCAAAGAGGCTTTAGCGACTCCACCAGAAGAAGCTGTATTTTCTGCGAGCCTAAATGCGCTTCCGTTCTGGATGTAGAACCTTCCGCCTATATATATTTCAGCCAGAGCTTCTCTTCTATTGTTGCTTGCACCAACAAACCAACTCTTATTTGTCAATTCAACATTGTCTCTTACAACGAGTATCCCGTGACCACGTTCACTCGCATCACTTCTTGCTACGCCAAACCAACGAGAGCCTTCAGAACCAGGTTCTTTTTGGTTGGCTCTGTGATAAAGGCTTCCATTGATGGTAAGTTTGCAATCAGTTGAACCACCTTTGCCGTCATTGTCTGCGACAACGAAAAGATCTTGATAAACATCTAAAGGATCAAAATAGAAATTGCCATTTATTGTCGTTTCCGGGCCATAAGGATGTTCGTGACCATTTCTACCGTTTTGTGTACCTTTGTACCAATCTCCATCGTAGACATAGGCAGCTTCGGAACAAATAGATGTCAAGGCCATACCTACGACAATTGAAAGTTTTGCCTTTTTCGAAATAGCGACTGCAAGTTCTGAAGCTACTACCCAGCAACCTCTTTTTCTATTCCAAATTCTCTTAACGATTTTGTTCATTTTTCTCCTCCTCGGGATCTGATGTTTTAATCAGCACTGTTGAGAAACAGCACTGGTGAAAGCATCCCGGGAAAAAAACTTTGCTTTGAATGCCTGCACTAAATCGTCACGTTGGGTAGCCGTGAGATTGACTCCGGTCACGATCACTTTTCCGCCGGTAAAGGAAGCATGGTCGATCAAAGACTGAGCAACGGTCCCGGGAACGTAGTGTCTGAAGAGATCGGTCAACGCAGTTTTGGTTTCCTCCGGCAGAGCTGCTTGCAGACTGACCGTTGACAAAACTGTTTGTCCTTGGCTGCCTAACGAGTCAAAAATATTGGTTGCGTTATTCGTCTGAAGGGTGCCGGACGAGTTCAGGCGTCCATTAGCAGCAAATTCAAATCCGTTTTGAAAGTTCAGTGCACCGCTGTTGTTGAGGCTGCCGGAAATTGCATAGTGAGCAGTTTCAGTCCAGTTTCCCCGGTTATTAAGAGTACCGGCAGAGGTTAGGTTACCTCTGGTAGTGACATTCCCGGTTAAAGAAAGCGTCCCGGTGTTTGCCAAAGTTCCATAAAGATTAGCGCTGCCAAGGGTCAAATTGCCGGAGTTTGAAGCTGTCCCGTTGCTTTGATTAAAGTTCGATACTGAAAGCGTTCCGGCATTAGTGAGTGTGCCATTTTCTTTCGTTAATGTGCTGAAACTATAGTTGCCCCCTGTAACAGACAATGAACCATTATTCTTGACGGTTATGGTTGGGGAATTACTAAACTGTCCGCCTCCTAACACCAGATAGTTTCCAACGTTTTGTCCCACAACGATGGGATTCAAATTTACGTAAGTTCCGCCGAGCAGTTCGAGCCCTTGAGAAATTGTCATTGGTACAGCGGTACTTTCAACGTAGCTGCCGCCGCGAACAATGACCTTCCCAAAATTGACCGTTCCGCTGCCTGTTTTAAAATCGACGGTTCCGGAAGTCTCTAATACGTTCGCGGACAATGAGATGTTGGGACTGGCATTCCCATAGACGCTATCGCCTAGTGTCCCAGATTGTCCTACCTTTAAAACTCCGTTCACTTGGACAGAGCCGGTTTCACCTCCGCGGTCTCCGGCAAAATAAAGAGAGCCGTTAACATTTAAATTTCCACCGACAGACAGCGTGCCGTTCGATCCTCCTCTTCCAGATCCGTGTCCGGCTAATATGAAGATCGTCGGATTGTCAATCGTCATGTTGTCCCTGACAGTCAGAGACTGAATAGGCCGTCCTGTATCACCGTGTGAACAATCAAAGGCTATGAAAGTCCAGCCTGATCCCCGATCAGGCACTGTCAGACTGCCGTTGATTACATAATCCGAATGGATCATGCTGGAACCGTTGTCATGAAATGAGAACGCAATGTTGTTCCAATTTGTCTCACCATCGACGGTTGTAGCAAACACACAGGAAGGAACCAGAGCAACGCTTGCTGCTATCACTGCTGTCGTCTTTCCGCAGGTTTGACAGGCCGAAGTCATCGCTTCAGAGACGGCGACGAAGCACCCGCGAACTCTGCTCCATACTTTTTTATAAACATGATTCATTTTTCTCCTCCTCGGGATCTGATGCTTTAATCAGCACTGTTGAGAAACAGCACTGGTGGAAGCATCCGCATCCGGGAGAAAAAACTTTGCTTTGAATGCCTATGTAGGCAGACAAGGAGAATCAGCCGAAATTTAAAAAAATTCCTCGGAAATTTTCCGAGGCAAACAAGATGGAAGTAGTGAATCAGAACGGAACCGTTTCTTCTATGAGCGGCCCGACGCGTGGCAAATCTTTCCAGCAGGTTGTATATCCCGGGCTCAAACGCGCACGGGACATTTCCCAAGCGTCTTTGCCTAATTTAGAAGCCGCAAAGCAGAGCGTATTTTTACCGTAGCGCGTGTTGATGGAATCCATCAGTTCACAGATGATCTGCTGTTCTTCGGTTTCCGTCTCTTCAAAAAAATCCTTCGTGACAGCGTCTTTTGAAATAACTTCGCCAACATATACACCGGCGCGTTTGTACAGGTAACCTTTGCGATAGGTCTGATTAAGCAATCGCCGGGCGTAATGAATAATCGTATTGGTATCCGAAATAGGATAAGGAAGGCCAATACACGGATAAGCGTGCTGTTGGCCATCCTGAAGGCGGAAAGGATTCGTGTTTAAGACAATACCGATGGTGTGCGCCACCGTACCTTCGCGACGCAAGGTTCTTCCGCATTCCTGAGCATGAAAAGTGATTGCACCTAAGAGGTCATCCTTATCGCAGACTAAATGACTGAAGCTGCGGCTTCTCATGATTTGCTGTCTTTTTGGTTTTACAAGTTCCAGTGGAATGCAGGACGTTCCCTGAAGTTCTCGTACCGTCATGGAAAGCGTAATGCCGAACCGGTCTCGGATGGTCTCAGGATCTGCACGGGCTAAATCTAAGGCCGTCCGAATACCCATCTTTTCTAGGTGTTCCGTATAACGTCTCCCTACACCCCAAATTTCAGAAACTGGTTCGCAAGCAAGCGCTTTTGCCTGCCGCTGAGGTGTTAAGTCGAGCCAATTGCACACACCTTTAAGTCCGGCGTAGTGCTTGGCCAGATGGTTGCAGTACTTAGCTAAGGTTTTTGTGGGGGCAATACCGACGCACGTGGGGATACCGACATCTTTAAATACTTTGTTCTTGATCCGAAAGCCCAGCTGAGTCAGGTCAGTGCCTAATCCCTCGTACCCGCTCATGTTGGCGAAGCACTCATCAATACTGTACGGATCGATGCAGTCAACTTGAGATGCGATGGTTGACATCATGCGCCCGGAGAGATTGGCGTAGAGTTCGTAGTTACTTGAGAAAACGGCGACGTTTTCCCGTATGCAGAATTCTTCGATCTGGAAGTACGGCTGGCACATTTTGATGCCGAGCTTTTTGGCTTCCTTCGATCGAGCAACGACACACCCGTCATTATTACTGAGCACAATTACGGGACGGTCGGTTAAGTCCGGACGAAAAACTTTTTCGCAGGAGGCGAAGAAAGAGTTTCCGTCCACCAGCGCGAACACCTGCATACTTAGTTGCTTTTAATCGTGTACTTCACAACACCGATAAAGCGCCACTCGTCGTAGTCTTTGGGAAGAATGGGTTTGTAGATGGGGTTTGAGCTTTCCGGGAGCAGACGCAGTCCCTTATCGTCTTTCACAAAGCGCTTAACGGTAAATTCGTTGTTAATGCTCATAATGACAATGTCTCCGTTCTGGGGCTCCGGCGAGCGGTCGACGACCAAGAGGTCGCCTTCGTCCATACCGGCCAAGTCCATTGAGTCGCCTGTTACGTAGACAAAGAATGTCGAGGCAGGATTGGAGACTAGGTATTCATTCAGATCCAGTGACTTGTCTACATAGCTTTCTGCCGGGGAAGGGAAGCCAGCCTGAACGCCGCATTCGTAGACAGGAATGCTCAAGTGCGTCGGATTCATGGCCGGAACCAGAATTTGATCTGTATCAAGCGTGCGTGCGGGTTCTGCGACGCGTTCCAGTTCACAGCGAAGCCATCTTGCACCGCCTAACTGTTTGAAAACAGGAACCAATTCGTCCGTTAGGCAGACAGAAACGCGTTTTGTATTACCAAGACCTTTGCGGCCTGCACCTTCGCGAGCGCCCCCGCGGTTTTCTTTTTTAGTTGTTTTATCCATGATAAAGTAAAAAGAGGGAAATTTTTGAAATAATCATACTATTTCAAAAATCTGTAGTCAATTATTCCCGTTGCTATGAATCAAGGATACCCACCGCTTTAAAAAACCTTAGAATAGTCCTAGACGAACTCCGACCGGTTTTAGTGTCTTCTAGGTCGGCAAAGGTTAGCCCTGCATCAGCAGGGCTTTTCCTTCTAACAATTTTACAATTTTAATTGGTCACCAAAGTGGTCACTAAATTCTTCTTTAAGTTGTTATCTATTTGAATTTAAATTAGTTTAAATTCTCCCCCTCTCCGCCATTCGTTAGTTCGCATAAGTTCATATGCGTTCAAAAATCCCCTAAAATTCAGAAAGTTGCGAAACAGTTGTAACAAACGTTGTTCGTATAAGTTCACATGAGTTCACATGCAGCCGCAACTAAATGGTCACTAAACTGGTCACTAAATTTTGAGTTTTTTCTTCTTAGTGACCATGTTGAATTTGGAGTTTTTGGATGCAAGTTTCAACAGTCTTAGAAATAAAAAATCTAACGGCGGAAGGATATTATTCAATTACCGGAAGCCGAGGCCTTCAATTGCGTGTCACCAAATACGGCAAAGAGTTTTATTTCCGCTATTCATGGAAAGGGAAAAGACAACTCTTCAAGATAGGCACATCCGACTCGGTTACTCTTTCGGATGCTAGAAAAAAAGCTATCGAGCTCTCTGAACTGCTCCGTAAAGGAACAAACCCAAAAGAACAAAAGACCGCTGGAAAGGAAGAATGCACCGTAGAAGTTAAACGTAAGACATTTAAAGAATGTGCACTTGATTGGGTTAAAGAAAGAGCTACCAATAATTTCTGGAAAAACAATGTCAAAGGAGAAGCTAATACATTAAGCAGATTATCGAACCATGTTTTCCCAAAAATCGGTGAAAAGGCGATCGAGAGTATCGAACCGGAAGATATTAAGGATCTTCTGCTCCCTGTTTGGAACAGGAGTCCCTCCACATCTTCAAAAATTCTCGCTGACGTTAGAGCTATTTTACGATGGGCGATCGCTCTTCGAATCAGAAAAAACCGCGAGAACCCGGCTGATCTTTCCGGAGCTCTTGGGGTCTTAATGGAGCCATACAATAAAAACAGAAAGGAAGAGGAAAATTATTCCGGGTTAGATTTTCACGAAATTCCTGAGTTTGTAAAAGACGTTAGTACTCTGAGAAGCAGAACAGCCGAGATGCTTCTATTTTCGATTTATCTAGCTGCCAGATCTAAGCCCGTTAGAAATGCCAAGTGGTCGGATATTGATATTGAGAAAAAAATCTGGAATGTGCCGCCGGAGGATGACAAGGTTAAAGGCTCAAAACGTTCCCGGACTATCTTCTTAAACGAAGCAGCCGTTACGCTACTCAAGAACGTAGTTCGGTTCAGTGAAAGTCCATATGTTTTTTGTAATTCCTACGGAAGGCCCTATTCCGATATGGCTATGAATCAACTCATTCGAAAAGCCCACGCAAGAAAGAAACTTCTGGACGGAATCGGCTGGATCGACAAGGAAAAATCAAAAAGAATTGGAAAGGAATGTATCGCTACTCAACACGCAACAGCTCGCAGCTGTTTTGAAACTTGGGCAAAGGATGACGTGCTCGGGAATAACAAACGATTCGATAAAGAGGCCATAAATCTCAACATGTTGCACGAACGTAATGATCCTTATAAGGGAGCTTACGACAGAAGCAAAATGGAGCTGGAACGCAGGAATATGATGGAGGAATGGGGAAAGTTTTGTACCCAGCTCCTATAGCAGTGAAAAGCAAATACACAATTCTTTAGAATGGTAACGGGGCGGTCTTTTCTTAGGACCATTGACTAAAAAATGAAATCTTCCTTTTCGCATGACTAAAACAGTTACCAAAAATAAAGTTCGATCTGTAGAACCGCTTATTGCCGATCTGGCTAACGGGTGGATGAAATCTTATAACTTAGACTACAAACTTGAACAAGAGCCGTTAAACACAGAAATCGACAAGGCACTGGACGAATATTTTTCCAAAAGCGGAGGAAAAGGAGGGAATAGACCTGACGCAAAACTGCTGCTACAAGATAAAAACCTCAACTATTGGCCCGTTCTTATCGAATACAAAGGCTATAAGGGTAAGCTTGAAAAACTCGACTCTTGCGGGAACATTGACAACTTAACAGCTCGGAATGAACCAAACTATTCAAACATCAAATCTTTTGCGGTAAACGGTGCTGTCCACTATGCAAACGCTCTGCTCCACCATACGAGCTACACCGATACCATTGCCATTGGGATGACGGGTTACAAAGACGAGCTGGGCAAACTAAAGCACTCAATTGCGGTTTATTACGTCTCTAAAAATAATTTGGGTGTAGGACAAAAAGTCGGGGAGTACACAGATCTATCATTCTTACCCCCCCCCGAATTTGACAAGTTTATTGAGAAAGTTAAAACCTTAAATATCAGCGCTGAACAACTAGAGCAATTAAGAGAGCGAAAAGATCAAGAAATTAAAGCCAGCTTAGTAAAGTTAAACAACGACATTTATCAGAACGAAAAAAACTTGTCTGAAAATGACCGGGTTTATCTCGTTGCCTCCTCCATCATTGCCACTCTTGGAGTTCCCGGAAAAGTAAAGCCTTTAGAAAAAGAAGATCTGAAATCCTCGCCGGAACCCGGTAATACAGACGGCGAAATTATTCTCAGAAAAATTAAAGCATTTTTGACAGAAAAGGCTCTGCCCGAAACAAAAAAAGAGCTCATCGTCAGAACTCTTCAAAATACTTTAACCAGTGATAACTTGAACAAAATCACTGCCGGTGAGACTCAGCTTAAAAGAGTCTTTAATAAAATTGTTGATGACCTTGGCCGTTATTACAAAATCGGATTGACAACAGACTTTACCGGCAAACTCTTTAATGAAATGTACGGTTGGCTTGGTTTTTCTCAAGACAAATTAAACGATGTCGTTCTAACACCTTCCTACGTTGCAAAACTTTTGGCTAAGTTAGCCAGAGTAGATATGAATTCCTACGTTTGGGACTTTGCCACCGGCTCGGCGGGATTATTGGTTGCAGCTATGAACGAAATGTTGATAGATGCAAAAAACAAAATTAATTCCCCGGAAGAACTAGCCCGAAAGGAAGCAACTATTAGGGCCGAGCAACTGCTCGGTTTAGAAGTGCTCCCAAGCATTTATATGTTGGCTATTCTGAACATGATTCTTATGGGGGACGGTAGCTCCAACATTCTTAATAAAGATTCATTGCACGATTTTGACGGGAAATATGGCTTCGGGAAAGTAACTGAAAAATTTCCGGCCAGTGCCTTTGTACTCAATCCTCCCTATTCCGCAGCCGGAAACGGAATGATTTTCGTAGAAAAGGCTTTGGGGATGATGGAAAAGGGGTACGCTGCCATCATCATTCAAGGGTCGTCCGGAAACGGTAAGGCAGTTGATTACAACCGCAGAATCTTAAAAAAACATACTTTGTTGGCAAGTATCAAAATGCCAATTGACTTATTTATCGGAAAATCTAACGTGCAAACTTATGTTTATGTTTTCCGCGTAAATGAGCCACATCAAGCTGATGACACTGTAAAGTTCATCGACTTTTCTAATGACGGATACACTCGGACAAACCGTAAAAAGGCCAGCGTCAACCTTAAAGACACGGACCATGCTAAAGAAAGGTATGAAGAGGTTGTTCAGCTGGTAAGGTTTGGCAAAGAAAAGCTGAAATATCTTACGGAAAAAGATTATTACGAGGGAAAGATAGATCCCAAAAACGGAAAAGATTGGAATCAAAGTGCGCCGATTGATACTCGACCACAGTTAGAAGATTTTAAGAAAACAGTTAAAGATTATCTCAGCTGGAGGGTTTCTCAACTTATTCAAAATGAGGGGCATGAGTTGGGAAAATTTTGAGCTCCCGTTTGGAAGTGCTTGAAAATAATTTCAAGAAAAACGGGGGCTGTTTCAAAGAAGTAAAAGTCGGAAAATACTTTACCAAAATTAACACACCAAGAAAAAAGGATTTCAATAAGGCAAGCGATACAAGACCTATTCAATCCAAAGAGTTTTCCCTTCCCTTAGTCACGGCTACACACGGAGATAACGGGATTATGTATTACGGTCGTGCCGAGGATTGGGTAACCGAATCTATGACGCTCAGCGTCATCCAAAATGGTGCAATCGCAACAGGGGACGTGTATCCGCAACCACAAGAAACTGGCGTAATATGGGATGGCTACCTCATTAAACCAAGCTTTGACACATCTGAAAGAATCTTAATTTATTTAGCATCCGCGTTGGAAAAAACTATTAAATTAAAGTTTTCTTACGATAACAAAGCAATTTGGCAAAAGGTTAAGCAGGAATATATTTCACTTCCGATAAATTCTCATTCAAATGAAATCAACATTGATTTCATGGAGGATTACATTCGTGAAATTGAAGAGAATTACATTCGCGAGATAGACAGATTTTTATTATCTTCTGGTTTAATAAACTGTTCACTTCCAGAGATAAATCTAGCAACTAATTTTGAGGCAACGAAAGAAGAAATTCTTGCGATTGAAAGCTTAAAAACAAAAGAATTTAAAAAATTTAAAGTTACTGACATTTTTAATATTAAAAACACAAGTAATCTTCTGTCTAGAGATATTAAGGAGAACTCAGGTCTGGTCCCCTACCTTTGCGCAAGCGCCGAAAACAATGGAGTAAGTAGTTATATTTCTTACGATGATTCTTCGTTTTTAAACAAAGGAAACTGTGTTTTTATAGGAGGGAAGACCTTCGTTGTCTCCTACCAAGAGAAGGATTTTTTCTCGAACGACAGCCACAATTTGGCCTTGTACCTTAAAGAGAAAAAATACTCTAATCAAAACATTTTCCTCGGGTTAGCAACCTGTATTAACCTGAGCTTGGGCCATAAGTACTCTTGGGGCAATAGCATAAGTTCACAAAAAATAAAGCATGACTTTGTAACTTTGCCTTTAGAAAACGGTCAGCCTGATTTTGAATTCTTAGGACACCTCGCCTCTGCATTGAAAAAATTAGTTTTGAAATCTTTCAACAATTTCATGATCGCGAAGAAATCTGAGTTAAAAATTCAGTGAGTTTTAAAGATCCCCGAAACCGAAGGTTTCGACCGCGATAGCGGTGGGCAGGACAGCCGAAAATTTCCAATTTTCGACCGAGCGACAGCGAGGTGCTGATGCATTTTTAATATCAGGTCTTTAGAACTGATATAAAAATGCGATCCTGCCTTAGTTCTTTTTTGCTTTTAATTTGTTTTTAGAGGGGACGCTAAGCGCTCCCCTCAACCCCTAGCCCGGCAGCCTCGTTTTTTCAAAGTGAGGCTGCAAACGGGCTCTGATTTTCCAAGTTGGTCTTAAGTTTTCCACAGCCGGTTTACACGGCTTGTGGGAAACTTCCTCTCTGCTTGCAGTTGTCCATAACTTTCCCCAAGGGAGCGCTTGGCTCCGGCACTGGCTGTAGCGACCGGGGTTTGTTGTGGGCAATTGCAAGGGCCGAAAAGTTTATTTGAATAAACTTTTTGAGAAGTTCAAACCGAGCATTCTGTTTCGGGTCGAGCCGGTTTTTGGATTAAATCTCAAGTTTTCCATAGCCGCTTACAGCGGCTTGTGGAAAACTTCCTCTCTGCTTGCAGTTGTCCATAACTAACGCCTAAGGGAGCGCTTGGCCCATCACTGGCTGTAGCGACCGGGGTTTGTTGTGGGCAACTGCAAGGGCTAAAAAGTTTGTTTGAACTAACTTTTTGGGAATTTTGATTTAAAAGTTGGTTCAAACCAACTTTTTGAAAATACCTTAGAAGTCAAAAGGCCTCCGAAGAGGCCCTTTGATTATGGTATTTTCTATGAATTATTTTCCGTTAACTGCGTCCTTGAACATTTTCCCGGCTACAAATTTCGGCAGCACAGAAGCCGGAATTTTGATTTCTTTGCCGGTAGCCGGATTACGTCCGGTTCTAGCAGCACGTTCGGCAGATTTAAAAGTACCGAAACCGATCAACGCGATTTCATCACCAGCCTTTACCGTTTTGACCACTTGGGCAATAAGAGCCTCTAAAATTTCTTTGACGTCGGCCTTGGATTTTCCGGTTTCTTCGGCAACGGCTGCAACCAATTCAGTTTTGTTCATTGCGTTTCTCCTTAAAAAATTGAAACTAGTTAGTAATATCTCGGGTTTTGGGGCTAATTTTATCTTGTTTCTCGGGCTCTTCTTCTTTCAACTTGAGAGTCCGTATTTTGCGGCTCCGGGCAATTCGCATTCGGCCCGACAAATTTGAATTGCTCAGTGAGCACTTTCCTCAAAAATTGCTTTCGGGTTTCGCATTCTGAATACTGCCAGCGCAGACTCTCTACCAAACGAGAGTCGGAAAATAAACGAGGTTTGCTCAGCTGCTCTATGGCGTCCAAAACGTCCTTGGCTTCTATGAAAATAGCGACATCTCGGCGCCCGGCCAGCTCGGCCCGCTTTTCTTCAAGCCACTTCTTGACTGACTCATTCATTTTTCTTCTCCGTTTTCTTTACCGCTGATCTTATTTTTAACCTATCTTTATGCTGCAAAAGAAATTCGTCAATCTCTTTGATATGCAGACCTATTTTTTGATCCAGCTGTTTGAGGACTGCCGGTATCTCAGCAATGTCTGACGGATTTAATTGTCCCGATTTATTCTGTTCATTCAAAACTCTGGCTATCTGGTTCAAGTTCACGCCGATCCGATTCAGTGAAAGAGTTGAATCGGATATAAGCTGATACTGTTTAGGATCAATCTGGGATTTATTCAAAAGCAATTCTCTGACAGCAGATACGATTAATGCCTGACGTGTTTGTCCTCTGACCGTCGCTAATTTCCGAATGGCTTCCAGCTCGCTTTTTGTCATTCTAAGAATAATCGACGATTTATCCTCTTCGCTGCTTTCTCTTTCAACATCAAGCGATACTTTTAGCTCCGGCAGGTTAAGAGACTCCTTTATGACTTCTTTTATGACGAAGTGGGTGTAGGCAGATAGATTCATATTGTTTAACCGGGCAAGCTGTTTCCAGATGTCTTTTTCTTCCTGCGTCAGCCATACACTCATTGATGTTTTATCTTTATTCATACCGAGACTGAGGGGCACTAGGCCCCTTCTTATCAAGCTTCTATGATTCGATTTAACGTCACGTCTTCAGCCGGAACTTCCTCTTCCGTACCGTCCTCATATTTCACTACAACGAACCCGTCCAACGTTTT
This sequence comes from uncultured Turicimonas sp., assembly GCF_902477955.1. Classification (NCBI taxonomy): domain Bacteria; kingdom Pseudomonadati; phylum Pseudomonadota; class Betaproteobacteria; order Burkholderiales; family Sutterellaceae; genus Turicimonas; species uncultured Turicimonas sp. Next base: position 32,738 of record NZ_CABSJB010000015.1, read on the forward strand.
TTTCTTATACAGCAGTTCGCATTCTCTGCCTTCTATCAAGCATAGGATCACGGGTTTTTTATAAGTAGATTCTTCAGATTGCTTCTGCAAAAAATCATCCGCTGCTGTTTCAAGTTCTTCAGATACGTCAAGACGCTCTTTCTCGTCAGTTGTGGTCTTTTTTTCATAGTTGTCGATTGAACCGCAATCTTCCGGCGTTTCAATCTCTTCTTTCAGACCCTCTTCTGAGTTAACTGTTTCGGCTTCTTCAGATTCGCTGTCAGCCTCTTCCGGCTTATTGTCTGACTCTTCAGAGGCAACTTTATCTTCCGTTGCTGGTGAGACTGATGTATCTAAAACAGGTTCATCCGACACTTGGTCTGAAGGCTGAGATATATCTTCTTGGTCTTGAAAAGTTTGTACGTACAAACTTTTTGGTTCAAACTTTCGGGCTTCAGCTTGACTGATTTTTTCGCTTTCGGCTACAAATTTCGCTGTCTCCTCGGGATATTCCTGCCAAGTTTTGAAAAGGGCATAAGCAGACTGAATACTACCGATTTTTTTTGAGGTTAACGCTTCTTTAATGCATTCTGGCAATTCCGGCCATACGGCATATTGAGAAACGATAGCCTTATTCAAACCCAATTTTTCGACTACTTCAGCTTGTTTATCACCGGCCTCCAACTGTCGGCATATAAACTCTGCGATTTCGACCACAGTCAGATTGGCTCTTTTAATGTTCTCGGCCATTTGGACATAACCGATTTCTTCCGGTTTGAGCGTCTTTTTGACAATTGCGCGGATTGTTTTGGCTCCGTTCAGCTTTACAGCCCGGAACCGTCTTTCTCCGGCAATGATGTAATACTCGCCATCTTTGTCCGGCGAAGGGCGCAGAACAATCGGCTGGATAAGGCCGTGTGCTTTAATGCTTTCTGCCAGTTCCTTTAATGCATCCTCGTCAAACTCTTTACGCGGCTGCTGAGGATCGGCTTTAATGACTTCGACCTCGACATCCCGCATTGTCTCTTCAGGTACGTCTGAGCGTCTGTGCGTAAAGTCTTTAGCTGCTTTATTGATATTGCCTAAGTTCAGATTTAATCCCATTTTCGTTTCCCTTATTAAGGTTCAGCAACAGGCTGAACATCAACTGCTATCAATTTGTCACTGTCTTCGGATTTCTTAATTTGAATTTGTTTCTGGGGCGTTAATCCGAGCTGCTTGAATATTGATACCCAAACTCTTGCCAGTTCGAGCGCTTCGCGTCTTGGTTTGCCGTTTTCGCTGAAAAATACGGGACGGCAAAACTGCTGCGCAGCTGTGTATTCGCTGCGGTCATAGATGCAGCACACGCCTTCAAACTTTCCGGTTTTCGGCTCGTATTTCTTCAGAAGCAGATTTTGGGTTTGCTCGATAACCCATTCAAAGTTTTTCTTTTGAATGCCCTGCATCTTCACCATGCTCATCAGCAGCCCCAAAAATTCCAAGGAATTGTTCACGTTCTCCTGAATAACTTTTGCACGCGCTAAAGTTTTTTCGACCCCACTGATAGATTCTGATTTGACCTGAAAGGGGATTAGGTAATGCGTGCTTAGGCTTAGTGCAATCAGCTGACGAACATCGGCGCTCGGTGAGCAATCAATAATGCACAGGTCGAAATTGTCACTCACGGCGTCCAATGCCGAATAAAGATTTTGTGTGATTCCTGCGGCATCCCTCATACTTTCCAGCTCAAGCAGATTGTCGTCTCCGGGAATGACCATGAAGGGCTCTTCTGCCTTCACTAATCCACCGTTTTTCATGATTAAACCGGCGGTTGTTTCGGTCGGAACGCACAAGCCTGAGTTAATCAGAATATCGCTTGTGTTTCTTTGCTGGTCTAAGTCAACAACAAGAACCCGGTTGCCGAGTTTGAAACGGCAGAAAAGCGCAAATTGCGTGGCGATAAATGACTTGCCTACGCCGCCTTTCTCATTGATGATTGCTAATGTTTTCATGGTACCCCCTTTTGTTAATCCTTGATCTTTTTAAAAGCCGTGATTTCTTCAGAATAAAATGTCCAATTTCCTTTTTTCCACCCGGCGCTTCTTTGCAAGCCGCCTTTTAGCATGACTTCATAAACTTCTTCCGAGTCGGGTTTAAATTTCGGGTATGCATTCCAGCCGCCGGGATCGAGCTCGGTTTGATTCTCCAAAACCGCTTCCGCCGGACGCGGTGAAAACTCTCTGTATGCTGCAATTTGATTTTCAAACCGAACCCAGTACTTATCTTTGGTAATTTTTCCGGTACGGTATGACCCGTTTTTCAGTTTGACCAACCAATAATCGCACTCTCTGGTTTCACCGTTAATGGCCGGTTCAGTATCCAGTCTGGGCGGTATGACATCAGGCCATGCATTCCATTCGTGAGGCCGGTACTGTGACTCTTTAAGAAGGTGCGCTCTATCTGCAATCACATCTATCTGTTTGCCCGTGATGCTTAAATCTGAAGGGATACTGAATACCAAGTTATTGGCATTTCGATTCTCAAAGGCCGCCGAAAAGATTTCAGGAAAGACTGAATCATCTTTCATCAGCATTCGAATTGAACCGATCAAAGTCTGATCGCAAAGTTCTTCCGGATTAAAGGGTGCTGTCATGTTTTTCTCCTAGGGTTTTATTTTTAGAGGTCGCCAAGCCACAACTTCCGTTGTCACCGGGTGAATCAAACCGCCCTCATATTCAACGGTAAAAGTTACATCACCGATAAATGTCTCGGTTTAACGCAGGAAGTCTCGGCTTGGGGCTTCCGACTGTTTTTTGTCTGAGGTTGTTCGGCATGACTGTCTCGGTTACTGTTTCTTGCGGAATAACGGAAATTTCGTTCCGTGCAGGTCGATAAAAGAAATCTCTGTGAATAGATCAGAAGTCTGAAGCGCCTCGAGGCACATACGGAATCCGTTTGTTTTTGAATCTATTTCCGGGCATTCTTTTCGGAATACTTTGAGCGCTTTTTTAAAGAGTTCGTCGTCCAGACAGGAAATCAAATACTGCTTCTCTCCCATTGATTCATAAATGAACCTGTCCAAAGACTTTTTCTGCTGTCCTGATTTCATTTTGTCCCCCTGTAACTTTCCCAGTTGAAAACGACAAAAGTGTTTGTCTCAAAAATCCGATCTACAGTGCGTTCGTCCATGAACTCTTCCAAGGAATCCTCCCCGCGCATGGAAAGGTTGGAAATGAGGATGGTCGGCTTTAATTGTTCGTAACGGTCATTGATGATCGCGAAAAACAGATCTTTTTCTCTCGGAGAAATCTCGCGATTCGTACCGATTTCGTCGATAACCAAACAGTCCAACCCGGCAAGCTTCTTAAGGTACTTTTTCTGAGAATCATCCGTCGAGTTCCATGTTGCTTTCACAGCCGTAAAGACTTGATCCAAAGACGTGTAAAGCGCTGCTTTCTTTCCGGCAATAATCTCTTTCAGCAAAGAACAAGCCAAATGCGTTTTTCCGGTTCCGGGGCGACCGGTCAAAAGCAGTCCGTGCCCCGTTTTACGGTAATCCCCGAAACGCTTCACAAAGTCTCGGCAAAGGGTTACTGCGGCCTTTTGCCCGTCGTTCGTCACTTCATAGGTTTCAAAGGTTTGATCTGTGAATCTGGCAGGTATCAGCGCTTGGCCGAACGCGGCCTGACAGCGTTTTTCTGCTTCGCAAATCGGACAGCCGTTTGTGTAGCGCGTCCCTGAAGCATCCGTTATGGAATACACGTAAGATGTACCGTGAATCGGACAAGTTTTAAAAGTCTTTTGGACGTTATCGGTATCGGATGACATGGCGTTCCTTGGGTTAGTAATCGTTGGGGTTAGCGTTCGTAATTCGGATCAAGGCTGTAGGAGCCGTCGGGATTCTTGATTAACCCTTCCGTCCAGTCTCTGTCCGAATACTTCTTTTTCTTCGGAACGTAATTCGGGTCGGGGCTCCAAGATCCATCGGGGTTTTGAATCAGTCCTTCCGTGTAATCGCGTTCAGAACTTCTTTTCTTCGATCGTTTTTTTACCGTCACGGGTTCGCGTTCAAGTGCGGAGATAACGTAAGCGATTGACCCCGCAAACATGGCCCCTTCAGAACGTTTTTGTTCTTTGCATCTGGCAATCAGCTGGTCAAAAGCCTCTTGATCGAACCGTGGAAGAACCTCGGAAAAAAGCGCATTGAAGCGGGTTTGATTTCTGTCTGAGCGCGAAACCCACGCTTCGAGAAACTTTTGGTCTAACCCGGAATCAACCAGAAGCGTTTTGGCTTCCTGAAGCGTCCATTTTTTTCCGGTAAAGAATTTTTCAATTTCGCGCGAATTTTGATTTTTAAAATTTTCAGTTTTTTCTTTAACTGATTCCGATACCGATTCCGATTTATTTTTTTTATTAATTAAAAAAACATCAGATATCGGATTAATCGGATTATCCGACGCGCATACGTGCGCACACGCGAGGGACGGACCGGCTTCCGACTCGAACTCGGCTGTATTGGTCAAATTTTCTATTTTTTCTTGAAAATCAAAGGATTGGGCTTTATCAGTTGTAGCAAAATTTTCGTTTGCTAGATTTTTGCCAGCAGTTTGCTTGGCATTTGCTACAACTTTGCTAGAACTTTGCCAGCCGTTTGCTACAGTTTTGCTAGGAGTTTGGTAGCAGTTTGCTAGAGGTTTGCTAGAAGTTTGCTTGGCGTTTGCTACAACTTTGCTAGAACTTTGCCAGCCGTTTGCTACAGTTTTGCTAGGAGTTTGGTAGCCGTCTGCTAAAGGTTTGCCAGAGGTTTGCTTGATCTCTTCCGGTTCTTCGCCAATTGTTTGCTGCTCTTCCGGAACTTCGTTGACAGAGATTTCTTCATCAAAAACGGGAGAATTTTGATTTTTTCGGTTTCGGGCTTTCGTTAAGCCGCCTTTCATTCCGGCCAGAGCTCGGGCGACTCGTTTTTGAACTTCTTTTTCGATTAATTGCTCTATGTTTAATTGATGTTCTTTTCTCTTCTCGATTTGACTCTCTATCCTTATGTCAATGAAAACATCGCCTTTCTTCGTGAAAAATTTATTAAGCACTTTGCCTAATGTCTTTTCATGAACAGGGGTATAAACTGGGTAGAGCCCTTCGATATCATCTTCTGATAATGGGCTTCCTTTTAATGCGTAAGCTGAACGCAACTTAAAGAGGCAAGCAAGTTGAGGTTCCGGAAGCGATAAATAGTCCTGCGTATATTCTTCTGCTGATAGAAAGTAACAAGGACTTTCAAATTGATTGGATTTACTCATATTGCACTACCCGTTGCCTATAAAAATCATCTGCCTCGATATGAGTAAATCATAATAGTAAAAACCAAATTTGTACACTACGTACAAATTTATTTTTTTTATGTTGTAAAATATTGGTATAGTGATTCCCCGGAGATATTTTTATGGCTAAAACTACTTTTTGTTGTATTTTGGTTGCTCTTGCCTGCGGTTGCGTTCAAGCAGCCGATTCTTCCATAACGGACCTGAAGTCTGCTAACTTTCAACAATTAAAGTTAGAGGCTTCCTCGTTGGAGTTAAACGAACGGCAATGCAATAAAGATTACCTTTGGGAATTTCGAAACAGACTGACGGAGTTGCAATTTCAAAAAGTGATTGACTTTAAAACCAAGTACTCAGTGGATCGCTTGGTAGAGAAACATCTCAAAAAATGTGTTGATGCCAAACTCTACAAATAAAAGTCTGGGTGGTTTGAGGAGTTGGAGTACGGCTTACAGACTTGTTCCTGTGCAAACGTATAACGCCTTAGCTAATATTTTTATTTTTGATAAATCCGTCAAACGTTGAGAAAAATCATCGGTTCGAATTTGATAGCCCCCTTCATAGTCAATGGAGATCAGACGAAGTAACTGTTCTCCGTTGACTTCTATCAGGTAAATACCCTCGCGTGTAAAAGTATTAACTCCAAAATCAAGGATCAAAGCATCGCCAATCTTACATTTTGATTTCAAAGAGTTATCTTCAACGACTACAAATCGCAAATTTTCTTCAGAAGTGGCTTTTAAAACTGACTTGATAAAATAATCACTCAATTTCATTTCTCCATCGAAAAGTGTAAAAGTTAGATTCGATGGAGTGGCGCTGTTTAAACGATAGCTTCTTATCCTATTGAAAGAAGATTTCAAAAAATTTTCAGATTCCTTAATTAGTTCAGTTTGAGGTTTATCGTGAACTACATCCATCCAACCCGGTTGAAGGTGTAGTTTCATTTCAATTTCTCGCGCAACCTCCGCTCCCATAACTCTTGGAGTTTTGGCGCTAGGCGGTTGAGATTTGTTTTTTATTTGGTTAAAGGTTCCGTCATACCGTTTTCTTCCCAAAGCAGAATTGAGATTAGCGACGGACTTATACATAGAGATCAGCTCTATTAAATTTTTCCGACGGATTTCATGCACATCTGTCATTTCTTCACCTCTTAGAAAGATATAACAGAAGCAGCTTTTTTGTTTATTCTTAGATGAGCTAATAAAATTTGTACTTTTTGTATATTATTTGTACATTGTTGTACAAATTCAGGTAAAATAAAGACAACAAAAATAAGGTGTAGCAATGAATTTGAAAGACTATTGTTCGTTTCTAAAAGAAGCTGGGGTTGCTGATCCTAGACGGTATTTAGCAACCGAGCTGGGGCTTTCTAAAGCGACGATTAACTCTTACATCTGCGGGCGTCGTTTAATTTCACCCGAGAATTGCCTGACATTGGTCAACCTTTCTCGTGGACACCTAACTTGTGAAGAGTTGCGTCCCGATATCCCTTGGAAGTTCGCTCAATTAGATAGAAGTAACGCTGAAACCGGCAGATTAAAAAAAGAGATTAAGCAGTATTTGAGCTGCCCCGGAGCAGAAGCGTTAAGCGCTTGAGGTTGATCCTGAAAGAGTTGAAGCAAAACATGATAAACATAGACTTTCACACAGCCGGTTTGCTTTTCGTCACGCTGCTATCTTTGATAGTTGCGGGCCATATCATTGTTTTGTACCTTATTTGTTGTTTTTCTCATTCACTTGAGATTCAAGTCATCATCCATAAAGTCAACGCTTGTCTCTTAGTTTTTCAGGCAATTTTAGCGGCAGCCCTTATAGGTCTATATATATGCCGTCCTGATCCCATGTCTTCGTCGGATCAGGCAGATGACAGTAAGCTTTTTGAACTACAGACGCCTCCCCCTGTAGAACTTCATAGGAGAGGGTAAAAATGATGTTATTTTCTGAACTCAACATCGTTTCTATTTCTATCTCTTTTGTCGTTCTGGCTTTCATAAGAGAGGCTAATTGCAACGACTTCTTAAAATCATTGTTTACATTAAACAAGCCATTTTTTACGGCAATAGACATCAGCAGACAATCTCTGTCCCCGGCTTTGACTGTCACGCGTACTCTAGTTTCAGGGTGTAGAAAACCTTCTATCGGCATTACATACAGTTTTAGGCCTCGCTTGAAAGCAAGTTCTTCTTCACTTGCTCTTGCAGTACGCCACGAGGCCCTTGCAGCAAAGATTGAAATGCATACCGAGATAAATGACAAAACTATTGCAATTAAGTCGTACTTCAATTTTTTACTCCGGGTATTGGGTTTGGATTTTTGTCTGACAGCTCAAATTTTACCCAGTACACCGGAGACCAATTTCGTGAGGATGAGATGATGGCCGAGCAGAAATTCTTCTTCATCCTTCTTCTTTCCGGCCTTTGCTGTCTGGCAATTGCACCTTTATTCCTGTTCCGAAACAGCGAAAGAAACTCAGTGTCTTTAACCGCACCCGGACTAATGCTTATCGGCATTGCGTTTGTCCTTATCGGCTGCTGCGGTTTTGTGGGACTGGACAGTTACGGGGGCTGATATGACAAAGACTCTCAGATATTTTGTAGGACTTTCAAAAAATGCTGATGACAGATTTTTTTCAGCAGCTGCCGACGAACATTGTGACGGTCGATTTTTGGAAAGCAATGGCACCCGCGACACTTACCTTGGGGTGCCTGCACATGTTGATAGTGATAATTTCTTTGCTGATTCGGACATTACTAAAATTTCCGAAACTTTCCAAGATTTTTCAAGGGCCGCCCCTCTCGTTTTTGTTTCCAACGAAAATAAAAGAAATTCTTATTCCAGCCTTATTCTATCTTTTGGCAGCGTTTGTCTTGCCGAGTTTGGCAATTGTTGCTCTCAGATTCTGAATTTCGTCCGTTGCTCTTTCAATAGTTTGTATAAGTTCCCTTCGCTCTTTGCTGCTTTCAGTGGCAAGGAAGAGGCTTACGGCCGGAACAATGCAGGCAAGGAAAGTACACAAGAAAATCAAAATATCACGACTTTCTTTCTTTTGGTAGACAGTTGCCAAAAGACAAAGAAGCAAAATAACAGCAATTCCAAAGAGTACGAACAGGACTTTACGAATGAGTTTTTCGGAATTGAACATTGTTTTTTCCTCCGGGAATTGATTAGCGATTTGAGTTTGGCAACTAAATTCTATTCTTTTCCTCGGAGGCCCAATTTCCTCGGACTCTTGGTAAGCAAATCGAGACAAGCACACTACCCCCGCTTGTCAGATTCGCTAAAGAGGTCTTCAGCGCTTTTAAAGTTTCTGAATTCTTTGGTGCCATTTTCCTTCGGGTATATAGATCCTTGCAGGCACCTCTTCTCTTTTTTCGGGAACAGGACTGATTTCTCAGCGGCGCTGTTTTTTATTCCTGATCGGAGGCTCTATGAGTAACTTAAGCCTCAATCAATTGAGACCTGAACAGGTCTGCGAGCGTCTCGGCTGCGGTAAAACCCAGTTATACAAATTGGTAAAAAACGACCCGACGTTTCCGAAACCGATTCAATTGTCCAGTAGATGGACATTTTGGTACGAGTGTGAAATAGACGCTTGGACGATAAAAAAAGCCGCTGAGCAGCAAGGCTTAAGCGTTGAAGCGATGACGGAACGACTAGCTAATGCAAGCGCTTTTTCCATGAAATTCAAAGAATTGATGGCAAGCTGAAAATGAAAACAACAATCTCAAATCCCAAAACATTACTAGCCTTGGCAGCCGTCAGCGCCCTGCTGTCCGGCGCGGGTTTCAAAGTGTTGGCTGATACGACGGATTATTCTCAAATCCCGGGTATGCCGAAAATCGAATTGATGACCGGCAATGACCGCTGGGGATGTGAAGTTCTCCTTTGTCTAGCCAATCCTAACGGCCCTCGTGCTGTTTCTGAGTGCCGTCCTCCGATTGACAAGCTTTTTGACTGTCTTTCTTGGCGGCATCCGTGCAAGTTTCCGTCGTGCCCGATGGCCGGAGACGGCAACTATGCGAAGCAGCTTTCTGACGGATTTGATCCTTGCATCCTTCAAGGGATGGAAGATGCTCCTCAAGGCTGGATCGTTGAAGGAAACATCAACGACAACAATCAGTTCAAAACTGACCGTCGGAAAAACAAACTACTTAGAAAAAATAATGCCAGCTACAACTGGGGCGGTGAGCACTGGTTCAAAGCAACCGAGGACTCTCCCGGACATTGGGCAGGCACTAAGGCTTGCGTTAAGGGCTATCAAGGTACTGCCTATGAGAGTTACACCTGTTATGACAGCTCAGGAGACAGCAGCAGTTCTTCCGTTTGCTACCGCCCTGTCCGCGTATATGAACAGGTGAAATGGCAACAGTATCAGTCCAGACGAGCCATTGATGTCTTCATCAACGGCAAAAACTGGACACGCGTGCATTGGTAAAGATCAAAGGTTCATCATGGTTGAAATAACTGCCTCTGATATTTTTTGGATCGGAGCAATGGACAAAATAGAGATCGGCTTAATTGTAATGTTCCTGTTTGCTCTCTTTTTGGTCTTTATGGCTGCCGATTCGAGTTCCGTAGCTGTTTTCTTATTTGCTCTCCTACTTGGTATTTTTTCTATGACGGCTTGGGTCTTTATTCCAAGTTCGAAAACTTTGGCTGCCATGAAAGTTCTACCGGCGATCGTTAACAACCAGCGAATACAAGGTGTCGCCGAAAGCGCCTTGGAACTGACGGAGCGGTTTCTGCAAGACAATCTGGAAACTTTGAAAAGCAAAGAAAAATCGGGAGATAAAAAATGAGAATCAATAATGTGGAATACCCGAATGTTTCCATCCGCGTCATCGAGTCAAAACGTGTTCTGGGTCTTACCGGGCCGAAGTCGATTCACCTTTATGAAGCAAATATCAAAAGAGGCGCAGTAATCCAGAAAAGAACTTCTGAAAACATAGCCGAACTTCAGGACTGGATTCTTTTGAAGGTCGGAGGCCGATTACGGTCAGCGTAACAGTTAATGCCCGGAAGCAGACGGCCTGATTGACAGGCGCGGTTGCATCCTTGGCGGGACAATGCAGCCTCCGGGCACCAATTATTCTAATCGTCCCGCCCCGTTGAAAGAACGGTGACAGTTGATCTTTCGGTTCATAACAGTCTGCACAGAAAGTCCCGCCAGATTTTTTGATCAAAACACGTTATGAACAATATTTATAAAAAGGTATTCAACCGCTCCCGAGGCGTATTTGTTGCTGTGTCAGAGGCTGTTAGCTCGGCATCTCAGCAAAACAAGAAGTCCGTTTTAGTCGCGGCAGCAGTTTTAAGTGTCATTGCGTCACCTGCTGTTGCGCTGACAACCATTGACGGGGATGTAGTCGGAAAAGACGCTCGATTCCATTTTCAAGGTCGAGGTCCCTCACTTGCCGACAGTCATACGATCAATGGTAATTTGACTTGGAACTTAGGAAGAGACGGAGATTTCAGAGGGGCCTTCCTTTGTGTTTCCATTGGGGCTGGCTACTTCAGCTCTCTCAGTAACACGTTGACTATAAACGGAAACTTCAATATCAATAACAATTCGTGGGTACACGTCGCTCATAACGGTGACGAAGGGGGAGATATCTATAGTGCCCTGAATGTTTCCAAAGATCTAAACATTTCCAGTGACTCCGAGCTTTCTCTAATCAGTAACGGGGGAAGCGGTAACGACCCGACAATTCACGCAAGCCTTAATGTTGGAGGAACCGTTTACAACTCAGGACGCCTTATCTCCTACGGCGGCTCTCAAGCCGGAAGAACATACGGATCGTTTTCAATCAACAATCTCGTAAACGCAGGCACATTCATTTTTGACTCGCCAAATGCTTTAAACGGCACCTTCAACAACGTAACGCAAACCGGAGGTTATTTCCAACAGGGCGGAACTAACGATTTCCACATTAACGGCACTTTAACAGTCAGCGGAGGAACTCTTGGAAATAACGATGCGATCGTTGTTGGTGCTGACTCAGGGAAGTTTTCCGTTGGCCATAATTTGAATTTGGCAGGTGGAGTTCTCTCGAACAGATCCTTGCTGACTCAAGTCGGTGGTTCGGTTGATGTGACAGCCGGAAGTTATGACTTTGGCACATTGAACAAATCCAATGGAGTGTTGAGAAACGCGGCAACTTTAGTCATAACGAATTTCAATCAGAGCAATGGGACTGCCTCAAATTCTGGCAATTTGACTATTGTGAACGCCGATCTAGGCGGGAGTTTGGCAAATACCGGAACGCTTTCTTTAACCGGGAATGTCACTACCAGAGGTAACCTATCCTCCACCGGTACTCTTAATAACCGGGGAAACTGGACTGAAACTGCTCACTATGCAATTTCCGGCAGCTTCAACAACAGCGGTGCAGTCAACTTCCAAAACGGATTTGAATTTGCCTCCAACGGGCGTCTGAACTCCTCCGGAACGCTTCAGACGAATAACGCAGCCAACGTTTTTGATTCATTAGGCAGCCAAGGCCAAACAGCGTTGTCAACGGTCAGTCTGCAAGCAGCTCTGCCGGAGGAAACCAAAACTGCGTTGACCGATCTCTTCAGACACTACGTTCCCGGGACCGTTGCTCAGTCTTTGATCGACCATGCTTCCTTTACCGGCGGAAAAGTGATCGTGACCGGAGTCAATCTCACGGCTACCCAACGTGACGATTTAGTGCAGGCATTCAAAGCAAAGTTTGGAAGTGCAGCGACCCTTGAGTTCCAAGGCACGATAGCGGGCGTTTCACATGATGATAAATTAAACACCCAAAAAGTTAATGAGCTTTATGACAATGTCGCATCTCTTAGAGACGTGACAATCCTGAGCCACAATTTGGAGGGCGAAGGTAAAGCTGTAGAAATCGGCGAAAACGGCGTCAAGCACTCGGCCGGCTTCAAAGGCATCAACGAAGCAGCCTCTATTAGCGTTAAAGACGGCAAGACTCTTGAACTTGTCGGTGAAAAAGGCGAGAACACAAACTTCGTCATGACAGCGGTAAATACCGTTGTTGACGGACTTTCCAAACTTGTGTTCGGCTCCAAGGGTTTAAACGAAACCTACTCCGGAAAGGCTGCTGAGGTGCAGCTTACGGAAACAAACGCTTCCCTGCTCGCTGCTGCCGGTATGTATGAAGTCCAAAAAGTTTCCGGCTCAGGATCAGTTGAAGTTGACCAAGGTGCAAAACTTACCGTAAACGGCGCAGAACATAGCGGTGAACTGAACGTTAAAGGAAACCTGAGCGTTCAAGGAGACGCAAACTTTGGTCACGCACAGTTAGCGTCCGGTTCTGTTTTGGATAACTCCTCTGCCCTCCACTTAACCTCTATTGCAGAGACGAACGGCGCTGTTTATAACCAGACCGGAGGCTCTATTCAGTCTGACTCTGGCTGGTTTGAAAACGCCACACTGAATATCAGCGGCGGCCGCGTAGATGGTTCACTGATCAAAGATTCAGAAGGTAATGCTGCCGGTCTGGGGAACAATACAATCAATATCAGCGGCTCCGGCAAAAACCCGATTATCGTCACGACTGATCCGGCTGAAAGTAAAAGAGGATGGAAGGATCATTTGACGGTTGTCTATGCCCCTGAATTGACGAGCGAAACTAAGGTCAATGTTTACGAGGGCGGAGTACTGCAAGCAGACAAACTAAGTTTTGACGGGACAACAGAAAACTCTGTCGTTCTCGCCGGCGGTGCACTCGAAACCAAGCTCGATCAGGTATTTAACGAAGTTAAACGTGACTTGCTCACCATCGACGGAACTGACTCCAGCGGACAAATTGGGGTTCCGACGCACGTGCTCGGTGCAACCAGTGTCGGATCTTTGAAGGAAGACGTTAAAACAGCTATCCAAGGCGGAAGCGGTCTTGTTGTCTTTAATGATGACTATTTAAAGATGTCCGGTGTGGTTCAAGCTATGCAAAATTTCGCAGCAGAAGCTGAGAATCCGGGAGCAATCAATCCGGATGAGCCAAGCTCTCCTTCAGATACTTCCGATGGCCTTTATCTTGCATTTACCGGGCAGGTTGACGGAAAGCTTACTGTGGATCTGGCTAATCAGTTTGATACCGAGCAAACCGAAGGAGGCGCTTTAACCGGCGTCGTCTTGAGTCATACCAAGCTGTATAACGAGTCAGCCAATGATCCAGACGGCAATAATAAAGACCTCGTCATCGGCTTTAACGAACACAATCACGAGAACTCAAACGTTATTGATGTCAATAACGGTATCGGTTTCCTCAGTGTCGAAGGCGCGAACCAAGTTCATATCGAGAACGGTAAAGAATTTAGTCTTGTCGGTCATCACGATGATGACGATATAAGAACCGATGAAGACCGCAACAATGTCCATAGCGTGCCGGACAACGTTCTCTTTAATGAAAACACGGCGCTGATTAAAAATGACAATAATGACGGCGGTCATGTTGAAGTCTCGGGCAAATTTACCTACGGATCTTTCGCCTCTCACACACCTACCATCGGATGGATCGGCAGCATTCTCGTTCACGAAAGCGGCAATGTCGAGGCCAAAAACGGTGAATATGCGGTATGGGATATCGAAAACAACGGCGTAATCCACGTGGATAAAGGATCAATCCTTCACTCTCATAACTACACCGGAACCGGAGACTGGCTTAATGAGGGTCAGATTTGGCTGGGAAATTCTCACTCCGGACAGGTAGCCGATAAAGACCATATCCCGTTTGACATCAAAGGTAGGTTTGAAAATGCTGAAGGAGCAATTTTCAGCTCTGCTAATAAAACCAACCTTATTGTCAGCAACGAACTTTTGAATAAAGGCACCGGACTTTATTCAGTCCTGACGGTTGCTAAAGACGGTTCGTCACACAATAAAGGGGAGGAAAGCGGAAAAGCCATTGATGTCCAAGAAGGAGGCAAGCACGTTAATGAAGGCAGCTCTTTCTTTAAGAAAGTCTCTGTTGGCGGGCTGATCCAGAACTTCAAAGACTTCGTTATTGGAAGCGACTCATCAACTTCCACATTAGCTGATCCGGTTACTGATGCGGATGGCGATCAGAAAACTTTTGAAGTGGCTGCCGGAGGCCGATTCGAAAACAAGGGCAATTTAGCTGCTTCCAGTATTCAAACCTCTCAAATTGCCGGAGAGTTAGACAACACGGGAGTAGCCAATTACAACGACATGGTTATTGCTGATTCCGGTTCTTCTACCACCTCAAATTATGAGAAAGGTGAGTGGCTCACGGTTAACGGCTCTCACAGCAACAGCAAGGTTTCAATTTGGAACCGCATTGATGTTGCAAAGACCGGTAAACAAGAGAATTCCGGTTCTTTGGATGTGGGTTCGAGCTTTAACGTGGCAGGAGAATTTGTCAATACTGCCACCGGGACGCTGGACGCCTCCAAAGTTGAGAATACTGAGGTCAGCGGTACTTTGTCCAACGCCGGGCAGGCTCAGTACAAAGACATGACAATTCATGCCGGTGGGAATTCAATTAACAGCGGCTATGAAAAAGGAGAATGGCTCAAGATTGAAGAAGGCGGCGCCCACTCCAATTCCGGCATATCTATTTGGAACAAACTCAATATTGCCGGCAGTTTCACCAACGAAAAAGACGGCAGCCTCGATGCCACTAAAGTCGAAAATACTGAGGTCACCGGAAATCTGACGAACAACGGAATCGCCAATTACGACGATATGACCATCAAAGACGGCGGTGTCTCAGACAACAAAGTCTATGAAAAAGGTGATATTAAGACGGTCGGCGAAGGCGGTACTCATAAGAACTCCGGTATTTCCATCTGGAATGAAATCCAGATTGACGGCGGTGATTTTGAAAACACCGGGAAGACCGATACCGACAAACTGATCATCGATGACGGGAAAGTTGAAATCGGAGGCGGAGAACTGAATGCCAAAGATACTGACTTAAACGGCGGAGATTTGGTCATTGGTAACGATAAGCCGTTAGCCGATGAAAACAAGGCTCAGGTCGAATTTAAGACCGACAGCAAACCGATTGACACCAATATCTACGTTAAAAACAACGGCGATTTAGGATTGGGTGAGGATGCCCTTGATTTTGCCGATGTCGTCCAAGCATTAAGAATCCCGGATGTACCCTCTCGCCTCGTCGTGACCGAACCGGTTATGACCGGCCCGGGAGGCGGTATTGCCGTCGGACCGGAAGTCTGGACAAGCGAAGATGATCACGTTCAGATCGGAAACGGAGATTTGTATTTCGCAGACGGCAGCTACACGGTTATTAAAGCTCCGGTCGCAGCAAATACTCCCATCTTTACGACCACAAGCGACATAGCCAAAGTAACGGTGGAACCGGGAGCTACTTTAGTGCTCGGGGCTCTCGAAGAACCGGGAGACTACTCCATTGTCAGCGGCTTCATTACCGCAGGCAATGAAGACGACGGCGGCTGGATCGGCGGTTGGATCGCTAAAGACAATCTTCAGGCATTAGCCCAGCCCGGCACCGGGTTGGAGTGGATTCTGACTCTGCACAATGATCCGAAGAACATTTGGGTCAACGCGCAGCTCGCTGACGTCAGAACGCTGTACCCGGACATTGTCATTCCAAACAATGTGAATAAAGCCCTCAACGGCCCATGCAGCGGCGGAGCCGATGAGAAGCTCATCTGCAAGATCCTTAAAGATAAGACTGCTAGCCGCGGCATGAAGACAAAACTCTTAAATTCCATCGTGATGATAGGACAAGCCAGCGGAGCCTTGTCTATCACGAACGACCTAGCAGACAATGCAACGGACTCAGTTGAAAAGCACCTCTCCTTCCGTGATTACGGCTACTCAAACGGTTATCTGAAGGATTACTCAGGTCTGCATTTGTGGGCTGATATTCTGGGAACGCATCTGAAGACGAAGTCTTTAGACGGAGCCGGAAATATGACCGGAGGCTACAAGGCTGATGCCGGAGGACTGATCCTCGGTGCTGACCATCAGTTTGAAGCTATGCCGTCTGTGAGAGCCGGGTTTGCGGCTTCCTTCCAAAAAGGTAAAGCTGACTCCCTCGGTGATTACATCGACACCAAGAACAAGTTCAGTCAGTGGATGCTGCACGGCTATGTTGCCAAGGACTTTGGCAATGATCTGAACTGGATTAGTTCTATCAATGTCGGCCAGAACATCAGCAACGCTTCTCAAGGTTTGCCCTCTTGGTCCGGTTTCAGCAAAGCGGACGCTCGAATCAAAAATACTGTTGCCAATGTCGCCACAAAGTTGGAGAAGAATCTCAAGCTCACAGACAACTTCCAAGTGATTCCTCATGTCGGTGCCCGTTGGCTGCGCACTCATACTCAAGGCTACACAACCAAGCTCAACGGTCAAAAAGCCTTTAGCTATGACCAGACTTCCACGAACTTGCTGCAACTCCCGGTTGGAGTCGGAGTTCAAGGCGAAGCGTATTTCGGAAGCTGGACAGTCCGTCCGCAGGCTGATCTGACCTTCACCTACAACATTGGAAATCTGAAGAACACGACCAAGGTCTCCGGTGTTTCCATCGGTGAAATGGACTCAATCACCAATGAGTTTGCCGGACGTTTCGCGTCCAAGGTGCAGGCCGGATTCCAAGTTGAACGCGGTAATGCTACGGCCGGGCTTCAGTTCGGATTGACTAAAGGTTCAGCCGGAAAACTGGATACCGGTATCAAGCTTGAAGGCAGATACCGTTTCTAAACAAATCAAAAAACAAACGCGGGCTCCGAAAGGAGTCCGCACAACCCCGATGAATGAAGGATTCATCGGTGAGCGCTCTAAGAAGGCGCTGACCAATGAGTCTCAACCCAAGAGAAAACCAATGACAGTTCTAAATTATCAAAAACTGCTTTTGGCATTTTTAGCTTTTTCCGTAATCGGACCGGTCTTTGCCGATGATTTCGGGGATTTGGCCAAACGCTGCGCACCGGAAATTTCTGAAGACACGTTGCGCGCATTGGTCAGAACCGAATCTAGTTTTAATCCGTATGCCATAGGCATTGTCGGAGGAGGTTCTCGGCAGCCGAAAGCATTCCATGAGGCAATGGCAATCATTGCACAGCTGGAACTTGAAGGGAAAAACTATTCGGTCGGTTTGGCACAAATCAATAAGAAGAATTTTTCCAAGCTCGGCATCAATGCCGCCGGAGCGCTGGATGCCTGTACCAACTTAAAAGTAGCTTCAAAAATCCTTTCCGAATGCTACCAAAGAGCGCAGAAGAACAGCGGCAGCAACTCGCTGCACGATGCCTTGAGCTGCTACTACTCAGGAAATTTTCAGACCGGCTATCGGCACGGCTACGTGGATAAGGTGCGCGCCAATGCCGGGATCAACGTCATACAGACCGTCCCGTCCATCCGGGAGGCTGAAACGCAACAAAAAGAATCTTCAACCCTTGTCGCTAAAGGCGACAAACCATCAACCGGATTGATTTTCTAATCCGATCAACTTTAGGAGTTTAACCATGAAAAAATCCAACCTCTTATTCCCCGCTCTTCTGGCTGCTTTGATGCTGTGCGACCCTGCACTTGCTGCTTCCGGAACCCAAGCCCTAAACAATACGCTACAAACAATTTTGGGAGTATTACAAGGCTGCTCTTTGGTTGTCGTCACGATCGCTATTGGCTGGGCGGGTTACAAAATACTATTTACTCCCGCCGGCATTCAACAAGTTTGGGGGCCTGTCCTAGGTGCCTGCTTGATTGCATCAGCCCCTTGGCTGGCTGAATTACTGGTGGGCTAAATGGAAACATCAAGCCCGCTATTTAAAGGCGCGACGCGACCGGCTTGCATCGGGGGCGTCCCGCTCAAGGTTTTTGTTTTGAACATCGGTGTCATTGCGCTTTTGGCAGTATGGGTTTGGATTCCTTTGATTCTGATCGCACCGATAACGCATTTTTATTTGAAGTCTGTAGCGGATAAGGATGAGCAGATTTTTTCTCAGCTGCTCTCCTACATTCGCATCAACCTCATTCAAACCAAAAATCGACAGTTTTGGGGAAACGTCACAAGTTTGAGTCCCAAACAAGAAAGAAAAGAGCTTTTTGTATTTGAAAAAAGCAAGGAGTAAACAATGTTTGCCCAAAGAAAATCGCTTGAAAAATTCGAAAAAAGCCTGTCGCAGTTTATTCCGTATTCGGCAGTCATTGCGCCCGGCGTTGTGATCTGTCGTGAAGGAGATTTGGTTGCGACTGTAAAGATTTCCGGAAAGGTTTTTGAGGCGGTTTCCAACGAAGCGCTCCAAAGAGACGCGGAGCGCCAGAATAACTTCTTAAAAGTGATGGCAAGCGCTTCCTCCACGGATGAAATGTCTCTCAAGGTGCATAGAATCCGACGCGTGATTCACGACCAACTTTCTGTGCCGGACGAGAATTTGAGCAGCCGTTTTGTCAGAGACTTTGTTCGCGCCTACAACAGTGAAATCTCGGAAAATAACCTGATGGCGACCGAACTTTATGTGTCGTTGGTCAGCCATAAAGCGACGGCATTGAAGAGGGATAAGTACAAAGAATCGGAAATCCGGGAGGAACTTAAAGAGCGCTTGGAGGTTTTCGGAAAAGTCTTCGATCAGCTGGTAAGTTCACTTAGGGATTACGAGCCCGCAGTGCTTGGAGAATATTCGGACGAGCAAGGAATTATTTTTTCTCATCAGCTCTCCTTCTACAACTACCTGCTGACCGGGCAATGGCAGAAAGTCCGTGTTCCGTTCATGCCGCTTAACGAAGCGCTCGGGAACGTTCAGGTTTTCGGGGGTGCTGATACCCTTGAATTTCAAACGGCATTGGGAAAGTCCTATGTGCAGTCGATAGAGCTTAAAGATTATCCGATGGCAACGTATTCCCGGCTGCTTGACGGGCTGCTCTACAACACCAATTTTGATCAGAGTTCTTATCCCTTTATTGAAACTCAGACTTTTACGGCTCTATCCAAAAACAAGGGGCTCAAAGCTCTGAAGTTGCAGCAAAACCAGTTAAGGTCGGCTCAAGACGATGCGGTTTCACAGATGCAATATCTTTCTGTGGCCCGCGATATGGTCGCCAACGGTCAAATTGTGATCGGTGACTATAGTTATTCGCTGCTGGTGTTCGGCACTGACGATACCGTCGTTGCCAATGCGAATGACTCGGTAAAGAAATTGCAAGATGCGGGATTTTTACCGATCAAGTCCACTCTCGCGCTGGTCACGTCTTATCTGCATCAGCTTCCCGGAAGAAAGGACCGCCCGCGGGTCGCAAAAATCTCAAGTATGAATTTTGCTCATCTCGCCAGTTTTCATAATTTCCCATGTGGAAAACGCGACCGAAACCCTTGGGGCGAAGCCGTCGCGTTAATGAAAATGCCGAGCGATCAGCCGTATTACTTTAATTTTCATTACACCGATCCCGAAAAGGATTCTTTGGGAGACGTGCCGCTTGGGAATACTGCAATTCTCGGAGCATCCGGCGCGGGTAAAACCGTATTGCTGAATTTCCTTTTGTGCTCGGCGCAAAAGTATCGCGATAAAGACCATCAGCTCTCGGTCATCCTATTTGATAAAGACAAAGGTGCCGAGCTTGCCATTAAAGCGATGGGCGGGGGATATTTGGCAATTGAAAACGGGAAACCTTCCGGCATCAATCCCTTCCAGTTGGAACCGACAACAGAAAACATCCAGTTTTTGATCGGATGGACAAAGCGGCTGATCGGACGCGACGGACTTCAGATCACTCCGTTGGATGAGCAGCGGATCGCAACAGCAGTTGAGACGGTCATGTCCATGCCCGCTAAGTACCGAAGACTTGCTGTGCTGCCGCAAAGCCTTCAGACGGGTGAACGGGTTGAAGACGCGCAGAACTCGCTTACGATGCGCCTGTCTAAGTGGATTGAGACAGGGCCTCTTGCATGGGCCTTTGACAATGAAATCAACACGCTTGATCTCAATGAATTTCCCAACTTCGGAATTGACGGTACGGACTTTTTGGAAAATGAGGATGTCCGCGGCCCGATTACGGAAATTCTCCTTTATCTGATTGAAACTCAGGTAATGAAGGACAAGAGACGAACCATCATTGTGATGGATGAGTTCTGGAAATATCTCTCCGACCCGGCTACGGCTCAGTTTGCGTTCGACAAGCTCAAGACGATTCGTAAGCAGAACGGTATTTTTGTGTTTGCTTCTCAGTCTCCCGAGGATGTTCTGAAAAGCGAAAGAGGTTCCGCGTTTGTGGACAACACGGCTACAAAAATCTACCTGCCCAATCCCTACGCGAATGAAAAGGATTACACGGAAGGGTTCAAGTGTACGAAGGACGAGTTTTCGATCATCAAGAGCCTCGATACACAAAGCCGTCTGATGCTGATTAAGCAGGGGCCTGTGTCCGTGATGATTCGGCTTGATCTCGGAAATTTCAAACGTGCTCTGAAGATTTTTTCCGGGACTGCCGGAACCACCAAGTTCGGAGAAAAACTATTTTCTCTCGTAGGAGACGACCCTGAAGTTTGGATTCCTTATTTCTTCGGGGACAAACCCCTTCCTCAGACATCCAAGGAGGATTAAAAATGAAATACAAGAAAATCATACTTGCCGTTATGCTTTCCGCCGGTGTTTGCTCCGGTACTTCCGCTTTGGCGTCCGGCATTCCTACCGTGGATGCGGCTGCCATTGCACAAATGGTGCAGCAGCTCACGCAGATGCAGCAGATGTACTCGAACATGGTTCAGCAGTACAACACGGCAGTCAACACGCTGCAAAACTTCACCGGAACTCGCGGATTGGGACTGGTGGATTACAACCTGAATCTGAGAAGTCTGATACCAACCTCCGCCCGCAGTCGTCTCAACGGAATAATGAACGGCACGTCGTCACTCAGCAGTTTGGGCCGAGATATTTTTAACCGGCTAAAGCTCGGAGACGCGTGCAGCAATCTTGACGGTGAAGTCAAGCAAAACTGTCTTAAGGCACGGGAATTTGAAGCGGAGCAACAGGCAGTTTTGGAAGAAGCAGCCAATACCGCCAACCAGCGCCTTCAAAACATTGAATCGCTAATGAGTCGGATCAACACCGCAACGGATGCCAAATCCATTGCCGATCTTTCCGCCCGCATTCAGGCTGAACAGGTTGCGCTGCAATCGTCTCAATTGGCTGCACAGTTCCAACAGGCTCAGATGGATAAGCAAAACGAGCTGGTACGTCAACAAGCTGAAAGAGAAGCGCATCAAAAGATGTTTCCGAGAATGACGCAAGCGGATATTCAACGAGCCATTCGTCCGCCGAAAAACTAAAAGGAGAATCCTATGGCGGGTACTTTTGAAGCCTTCGGGAATCAAGTCAGAGGAACAATGGCTGGTTTTGCCAATTCCGTTTCAGGCGAGATCATCTCGAGCATCAGTCCGATTATTTACACCGGCATCATGATCTACTTTTTTGCCCGGGCCTATCAGATCACGACAGGCCGGGCGGAAGGCGCGATACCCGACTTGATCACACAATGCGTAAAGATCGTATTGGTCGCTTTTTTCGGACTGAATGCCGCGAATTTCGTGACTTATGTTATCCCGGCGGTCTATGGCATCGAAAACCTGCTGTTGAATGCAATATCCCACGCCACGACCGCAAGTGACATAAATAACGCTTGGGGAGCTGCTGACCAAACATGGCAAACCTTTATGAACGGCTTTCAGGCCATTTACAACATTTGGTCGAACAGCTCTTGGAGCGTTTGGTCCATCGGTGAAAGCATTGCCACGAGCCTGTTCATCATTTTACTCATGGTGCTTATGCTGGTGGTATGCATTTACTTCATGTTTTTCGCTGTCGGTTACTTGCTTCTTTATGAAATCTTTCTTGTCATGGGGCTGGCTTTCGGGCCGCTGTTTATCTGCACATTGATGTTCACCGTAACGCGGACGTGGTTCGATGGTTGGCTCAGAGCGGTGGTCTGCTGGGCCTTTACTCTTGTCGCAGTGGCAGGAACACTCTCACTGATTAACGGTATCTTTGCAGAGAGAATTGATCAAATAACCGAGTTTGCGATAGCTGCCGAAGGCGGAAAAGACTATGGAGTTCTGTTAGTTAACTTAGGTGTTTTTGCCGTTGTAGTTCTAGCTCTTGCAACAGTTGTGAAATCTATCCCCACATTTGCCGCCGGTCTTACCGGAGGAGTTGCGCTTCAGGCTGCCTCGGTGGCAGGTATGCTGCAAAGTTTCGGCAGAACGATGGCAGCCGTCACGGGCGGCGCCATGCTGGGGTACGCGGGCGGTATGTACGGTCGCGCCAATGCTCAGGATACGGATTACGCTAAAGAAAACCGTGACGCCCTGAAGTCACAAGCACAGCACCTTTTAGGCAGCGGCGGCCTTACCAATCCCGGTTCATTTGCAGCAGCGACTGCCGGTTACGCGGCAGGCGCAGTCAGACAGTTCTTCACCGACCCGGACAAATTAAGAACTCCGACAAACGCGGGTTCTTCCGGCCCGTCAGGAGGAAGTGCTTCCGGCTCTTCAGGCGCCCCTGCACCTGCATTTTCAGGCCCGGCAAACATGAACCAGACGCCACAGCAGGAAAAGGTAGCGGCAGCCAACGCTGCGGCGCTCGGTGCTGCATACGGAGCACAACCGGCTTCCGTTGCACAGCCGACATCTCCTTCAGGAGTGTCAGCTTCAGCAGCGACCGGCAATTCCGGCTCACCAGATCCGGTTTTTGATTTCTCTGCGGATCATTCGCAGTTTGACCAAAGAGCTCAATTCAATACTCCGACGCCTGAACAAAACATTCCTCAGTCGTCTCAGAGTTCAGGGTCTTCAGAACAAGTGAATGAAGCACAAAGCCGGGAAAACGAACGAATCGCCAATGAAATCTTAAAAAAACAGAAGTAAAGAAGAGTGAACAATGCAATCAAAAAAACTTCTCTATTCAATCTTAACCGGCGCTTTTACAGCCTTTGTTTTAACCGGCTGCGGCGCCACAAAACCTCCGACACCTTCCGGCATTCGCGTCCCGGTAACGGAATTTGCACAGCAAAGACAAAAGGAAGCAATGCAGAAAAAAGAAGAAGCGAAACTCAACTTTGGAAAAGACCGGGTTACACGGAATTTCAGTTTCGGATATGAAAACCAAGACAACGAATAGGAAAAGAATATGTTTTTCAAGAAAAAGAAACCCACGCCCCAAGCAGAAGCCGCTCCTTCAGCTGCAAAAGAAACCGTGAACAAACCGGCTTATCCCTATCACGAAGCTCTGGATTGGACCGTTGAGCGTATGGCGCTGAAGGAAAAACAGGCCAAAGCCGGTTGGACAGCCGCCAAGATCATGGGGTGCCTATTAGTGCTGGTGAGCATTATCTGCATTGTGATCGCGGTGAAAAAGGAGGCTTATCCCTTTATCGTCGAGCTGGATAAGAGCAACGGCACTACCCGGGTGATCGACATCCGTGATCCGCAAAACATCCCCGTCGATGAGATGATGGACAAGTATTGGCTCAATCTGTACACGCAGAGCCATGAAAGCTACGACTACCGCACGCTGGAAAACGACCATGCGCGAGTCCGCCTGATGAGCGTTCCTGAAGTATTCAACCCTTATGACCACCAGTACGGGCTGGACAATAAGAAGTCCCTTCAGAACCTTCTTAAAGACAAAAAGAAGATCATCTGCAATGTTGAATCCGTCGTTCCCAACGGAAACGGAATCGCAACCGTCCGCTTTACCAAACGTCTGGTAGACACGTACAGCAACAATGAAGAAGCAAGGAACTCTTGGCGTGCAACCATCGGATATGAATACAACCCGAATTATTCAATGGACGAGGCTCAGAGGCTTGTAAACCCATTTGGTTTTACGGTCACAAGCTACCGAGTTGATCCGATCATTGAAGGAGCTGCGCCATGAGAAAAAGTCTTTGCTGCCTTTTGCTGACTGCATCTTTCCTCGGCTGCGGGCTCTCAGTTAATGCTTTAGAGCGTCCGACGGCAAGTCAATATGACGCACGAGTGATGTACACGGACTACAAACCCGGTCAGGTGTATCCGATCCGGGCCGCAAACGGGCTGATTACAACCATCACATTTTCACCGGGAGAAAAAATTCGTGATTTCGGTTCCGGGTATTCAACCGCTTGGGAGTTTCAGGCCCGAGGCAATAATTTCTTCCTGAAGCCCAAAGACTTCGACGGAGCGACCAATCTTGTGATTGTGACGGATAAACATACGTACCTCTTTGATGTGCATCCGGGTTCCAGAGCCAAGGCAACCTACAGCCTGACCTTCCGGTATCCGCTGGAAGAAGCGGCCAAAGCTCAGGAAAATGCGAACAAGAAGACCGTTGACTCGCTGCTGAATCAGTCCGATAAAGAGATCACCGATAAGACCGATTCCGAGAACCGATCCGAAGTTAATAAGTTTTACAGCGAAAATTTCGGCTCTTCTCCTCTTTCCAAGGAAATCGCTCCTTTGGAAGTGTTTGACAATGGAAGGTTCACGTACCTGAAGTTTGATCGGCACACAGACTTCCCGGCGGTTTACAGAGTCTCTGAGAACGAAGAAGAAACACTGCTTAACTCTCACATCAAAGGCGACTGGCTCGTTGTTCACGGTGTTTACCGAGAACTGAGGCTTAGAGCCGGACAAGCTGTCGTCGGCATTTACAACGAAACCTACAGCGGCGGCGGAGCTCCGAACGACTCGGGTGTGTCGGTGCCCGGACTGAAACGAGAACTCGTCAAAGAGGTGAACTAAATGAATGAAAACACAACACCGCAGATTTCCGGTTCTCAACCCAATCCTGCTGAAATCGGAATCCCGAGCGTTGCCGGGAAAAAATCATCCCCGACAAAAAACAGAAACTTGGCTTTGATGGCAGCGTTAGTCGTGTTCATGCTGATTTGCATTGCCTTCGGTTTCTATCAGAAGCATTCTTCGAGAAACGCGCAGCCTAAGCAACAGGAGCAAGCAACTCCGATGCTTTCCGGACGCACGCTCACGCTTCCTCCTCTCTCGCAGATTCAGCCGCCGGAGGCGCCGCCCGCACCCGTGGTGATAAAGGAACCGGCTGAGCCGAAACCGGAAAAAGAGGCCGGGCTGATTCAGGAGCCTCCGGCGATACAGACGCAGCAAGCTGCAAGCAGTCCGATGGTCAACAGCACCAAAGAAAAACCTGAACCGACACTCGCTGAAAAGAGAAACATGGCCCCCATGATGGGCGATGGAGGAGCCTTACAGGGAGCGGAAGAAAGTGGGGGAAAGGGATTTGCAGCCACCCTCCGTGAAGAGGGCTACGACTCCGGTACCGGGCGATCTTCCGGCGGAAAATTAGGCGGACTGCTCTCAAGCGTTTCAACTCCTCCAACCAGTGCCGTCATGATGCCGGACAGAAATCTGCTTCTTCCTAAAGGCACGTTCATAGACTGTGTTTTAGAAACCAAGCTTGATACGACGGTTCCCGGCATGACTTCGTGCGTCATCCCCCGCGACGTTTACAGTGCGAACGGTCGCGTACTTCTGATTGAGCGTGGTTCAAAAGCAATCGGAGAGTACAAGGGAGCGGTAGAAAACGGTTTGAACCGAATTTTCGTTCTGTGGACGCAGATTCAGACGCCTAAAGGCGTGCGTGTCAATATCGACAGTCCGGCAACCGATGCTCTTGGAGGTTCGGGCATGGCCGGAGAAATTGACTTCCATTGGTGGGCTCGCTTCGGAAACGCACTGCTCTTTACTCTGATTCAAGACGGTTTTGACTTCGCTATGACCAAACAAACGGAAAACAACGGCGGCGTTAATTACTATCAGAACAGTGAAGACGGTATGAATCAAATCATTCAGGAAGCTATGCGTCAGTCAGGCAACATTCCTCCGACGCTCACAAAGAATCAGGGCGAACGTGTCGGCATCTTTGTTGCCAGAGACGTGGACTTCTCCAAGGTTTATCAGCTGAAGCCCACAAGCCGATAGAACTCAAACATACGGCCCGTGGACTAATGTACTCGGGCCCTTATCACAAAAAAAAATGACAGACACCAACTTCACAATCCCCAAAAAAGTATTTATTTTTGAGAACGGCGTTACCGATGGTTTTATTGTCTTAAAGGTGTTCCCGTTCGATGTCATCGTCAAGTCCAAAACGAAAAATCTTGCCGAAGCAAAACTCAGACTAACAAGCGTGCTTAGAGATCAGGTTGGCGCTAATGCTGCATTGCGACTGCATTTTGACGAGAAACTCTTCGGAGGCTCTTACGTTGCAAAAATTGCACTTATTAAGAAACTGAACAAAAAACAACGCGGTGTCGATAAAAGGGAGGTAACAAACTCCCTTTCTCGTGTTTTAGAAAATATCAAAAAGGTTTCAGTCGATCAGAACGTATTTAAGAGGTTTGTATATTGTGTATTTGC
This sequence comes from uncultured Turicimonas sp., assembly GCF_902477955.1. Lineage (NCBI taxonomy): Bacteria > Pseudomonadati > Pseudomonadota > Betaproteobacteria > Burkholderiales > Sutterellaceae > Turicimonas > uncultured Turicimonas sp. Next base: position 59,385 of record NZ_CABSJB010000015.1, read on the forward strand.
ATTTGTAACGTGCCCGCTACTTTTCTTAGTGAATAGAAGCGATCCGTCTTTTTTTAAATTGCTGCTGGAATTCCTCTTGTTAAACGCGGTATTTTTCTTCCTTTTTAATAAATGGTACGGAGGAAAACTCTTAGACCCATACTTTATTTATATTTATAAAGAACAAACATTCATTCAAGTTAAATAGTCAAGCAAAAGAAAACTCCAAGAGCCAACTTAATGACGATCCTTTCCAACCGGTCTATATTGGAAATGTGTACCTAAGTATGATCTCATCTTCAAAGACGGCTCCGGGCGGCAATCTGATATTTTGCGTTTTTCAGTGATCTAGCCGGAGTCCAGCTCCGGCAGTCTCA